>PBPF01000019.1 GCA_002724615.1 Verrucomicrobiales bacterium
CGTCTCTCCGTGGTGCGCGGTGGCCACGGAGCCTACCCACCTACCTCAGCCGGTCGGCGCGAAGCGACGTTGACTTGGCGGCTGCACGAGGCCGATGCGCGCGTGGCAATCCCGCGTGACCAATGGCGGCTGCACGTAACGCCACAAAAAATTTCCACCGGTGAACTGGCCACGCTGCCTGTCGTGGAAGTGGAAATGCCCGGCGGATTTCAGCCCGGTTACATTTACGAACTCATCTACGAGGCGCAAGGCTCGCTGGTGCAGGGGCTTGGACTGGCTGGTATTCGCGACTTGATGACGTTTTTGAAGCACGACACTTCCGCGCGCAATCCGTTGCGACTGGCAAATGGTAAACCCGCCGCCACACGCGCGCACGGCTGGGGTATCTCACAGAGCGGCCGTTGCCTCCGCCAGTTTCTGCTCGATGGATTCAATGCCGACGAACGCGGCAGGCAGGTTTTCGACGGGCTCATCCCACATGTCTCCGGCGGTGGCCTCGGGTTTTTTAATCACCGATTTTCGTCGCCGACGCGCTTCAACGGCCAGCACGCCGAGCACACCTATCCATGCGACGTGTTTCCCTTCACGTACGGACCCGAGAAAAATCCATTCACCGGCCGTACCGCCGGCATCCTCGATCGCGCCCGTGCCACGAAGACGGTCCCAAAAATTTTTCACACCCAAACCTCCGCTGAATATTGGGACCGCAGCAATTCCCTCACCCACACCGACCCCCTCGGCCAACGCGACGCCAAGATTCCGCCCGAGGTGCGCTTCTATTCCATCGGCGGCGCGCAACACGGCGCGGGCAACGACATCCCCGGCAAACCCGGTAAGGGCCAAAACGCCTCCAACCCCACCGACTACCGTCCCTTCCTTCGCGCTCTGCTCACCGCGCTCGACCAATGGACGCGTGACGGCACCGCGCCACCGCCCAGCGTCTACCCGCGTATCGCCGAAGGTACCCTCGTCGACTGGCGCCCACCCGCCAGCGGCTGGCAACCGCTCCCCGGCATCCGTTACCCCGAGGTCATCCAACAGCCCGACCACCGCGACTACGGCCTCGGCTTCGACCGCAACCGCTTCATCACCCGCCATCCGCCCAAGCCGCTCGCCGAGTTTCGCGTGCTCGTCGCCGCTCACGGTCCCGACAACAACGAGCGCGGCATGCTCCTGCCGCCCACCGTCGCCGTGCCGCTGGCCACCTTTACCGGCTGGAACCTCCGGGCCCCCGCGGCCGGCGCCCCCAATGAACTCCTCGGCCTCACCGGCAGCCATATTCCGTTTGCGAAATCCAAGGCCGCCCGCCAAACCGCCGGCGACCCCCGCCCATCCCTCGAGGAGCGCTACAAAAACTTCGCCGACTACCTCGCCCAATTCGAAGCCGCCACCCGCCAACACATCAAAAACCGCTACCTCCTCGCCGAAGACCTCCCTCTCCTACTCAACCGCGCCCGCGCGAATGAGAAGTTGTTTCAGTGACGCGCCATTGCCAACCGACGTCCATCAATCTACAATTCCTCGCATGAAACAGCTGATTCTTTTGGCTCTGACCGCCACACTGCCCTTAGGTGCGGCTGAATTTTCGGCGGGGGACTTGGAGTTTTTTGAGAAGAAGGTGCGACCGGTGTTGGCGGAGCATTGTTTCAAGTGCCACAGCGCGAAGTCGAAAAAGCTGAAGGGCGGTTTGCGTCTGGATTATCGCGCGGGCGTGCTCAAGGGCGGCGACAGCGGCGCGGCGGCGGTAGCGGGCAAGCCGGAAGCCAGCCGGCTGGTGGAGGCCATTGAATACAACAACGTGGACCTCGAGATGCCGCCGGGCGGCAAGCTGTCGACGGAAGCGATTGCCGCCCTCACAGAGTGGGTGAAACGCGGCTTGCCTTGGCCAAAGGAAACGGTGGCGGGCGGCGCGGCGACCGAAGAGTTCAACCTCGCCGAGCGCAAGGCCAAGCATTGGGCGTGGCAACCGATCAAAAAACTTTCGCCGCCGAAAGTGAAACAGGCGGACTGGCCGACCAGCGGTCTGGACAATTTCATCCTAGCGAAACTGGAGTCCAACGGCCTGAAGCCCGCCGGGCCGTCGGGGAGGCGGACGTTGATTCGGCGGGCGTACTTTGACTTGATTGGGCTGCCGCCCACGCCGGAGGCGATTGCGAAGTTTGAAAAGGCGTGGGCGACCAACCGCCAATCGGCCATTGAGGCGCTGGTCGATGAGTTGTTGGCATCGCCGCATTTTGGTGAGCGCTGGGGGCGGCATTGGCTGGACTTGATGCGTTATGCGGAGACTTTTGGGCACGAGTTCGATTTCGCGAATCAGGAGGTTTGGCGCTATCGCGACTATGTAATTCGCGCGTTCAATGACGACGTACCGTATGACCGGCTGGTGAAGGAGCACATTGCGGGCGACCTTATCGCGCCGCGCCTAGCGAAGGACGGCTGGAACGAGGGCCGGCTGGCGACGGCTTGGTGGTGGCTTGGCCAGCATTGTCATTCACCGGTGGATGTGCGCGCGTATCAGGCGGAGATTATCGACAACCAAATCGACGTGATCGGNAAGGCGTTNCANGGNATGACCATCGCGTGCGCGCGNTGCCACGACCACAAGTTCGACGCCATCAGTACNGCGGATTACTATTCGCTGTACGGCCTCATCAAGAGCGGNAGTTTTTCGCACGGCNGCGTGGATGGCCCGNCNAANTTNGGCGAGACACGCAAGTCGCTGACGGGATTGAAGGCGAAGATTGCCGGGGCGTTGCCGGAGCCATTAAAGGCCGATGCGGCGGTGCTCAACGCCAAGCAAGAAGGTTATCAGCTGATTTCGGNCATCCGCAAANCCGGCGGCAAGGATTGGTTTGGCGATGGCGACGCTTGGACGGATTCGTTGACNAANGCCAACGCCTTCACCGTGCGCGGCAATNCCGTGCGCGCGATGCCCGNGGGCTGGCTGCACAGCGGNTTGCTNAGCCGCAAGCTGCANGGCACNTTGCGCTCNCCNACNTTNACGCTNNCNGAGAANCACCTGCANCTGCTCGTNCTCGGNTCGGACGTGCGCATCAATGTCGTCGTCGACAACTTCAAAATCATCCGAAACCCCATCTACGGNGGCCTCACGCGGCGCGTCAAAAACGAGGCGCCGCACTGGCAGACTTTCAACCTCTCCATGTGGAAGGGCCACGAGTGTTACGTGGAGATTGCCGACCTTACCAACGGCGACCCCTCCGCCGGCGGTTCCGGGCCTGATGCCTACGGTGCGGTGCAGCAGATGTGGCTCTCCGCCAATGGTCGCCCACCCACTGGCGCGTTGCCAAAAGTGGCTGACGTGCCGCTGAAAGACAAGGCACTGAAACTGGCACAGGAATACAATCGCCAAGCCAACGCCATCGGACGACCCGCGGTGGTTCCCGTGATGCTTGAGGGCTCTGGACGCAACTCGAAGATTTTCATTCGCGGCAGCCACAAGAATCCCGGCACCGAAGTGCCGCGTCGTTTTCTCACCGCGCTGGTCGGCGCCAATCGCGCGCCGATCAGCGGTACCGGTCGACTCGCACTCGCCAGTCATATCGCCGACCCCGCCAATCCACTCACCGCCCGCGTGTACGCCAACCGGATTTGGCATCATCTCCTCGGGCGCGGCATCGTGCCCAGCACGGACAACTTTGGCGTGCTAGGCGAGGCACCGTCCCATCCCGAACTGCTCGATTGGCTCGCCACGCGGCTTGTCGCCCACGGTTGGTCCACTAAGAAACTCATCCGCGAAATCATGCTCTCTCGCACCTACCAAATGAGCAGCGCTCCCACCAATGCCGCCGCCGAAACCAAGGACCCCACCAACGCCCTCCTGCACCGCATGCGCGTGCGCTGACTCGAGGGCGAAGCCATCCGCGACGCCATCCTCGCCGTGAGCGGTCGGCTCGACAAAAAAATGTATGGCCCGCCCATCGCCGTGCACCTGACCTCTTTCATGGAAGGCCGCGGTCGCCCGGGACGGCAGGGCCCTGTTGACGGCGCCGGCCGCCGCACCATCTATCAGGAAGTGCGTCGCAATTTTCTCTCGCCGATGATGCTCGCCTTCGACCTGCCGCAGCCCCTCACCACCATCGGTCGCCGCACCGCCTCCAACGTCCCCGCCCAGGCGCTCATCATGATGAACGACCCATTCGTTGTCGGCCAAGCCCAACTCTGGGCCAAACGCCTGCTTGACACGCCCGAACCCAACCGGATCCGCACCGCCTACGAATCTGCTTTCGGACGTCCGCCGACCCACGCTGAGCAATCCGCCGCAAAAGCCTTCCTGCAAACCCAAGCCAAGGCCCACAACGAACCCAAGCCCGGCGAGAAGGCGTGGGGCGACTTCTGCCACGTGCTTTTTAACGTGAAAGCATTTGTGTTCATCAACTGACCCTCGTAACGTCGCGCCACCAACGGCATCATGGCGGCAATCGAGGCGGCAAATCTTACCCGGACTTTTCATGTGGGCGACGAGCCCGTACATGCATTGGACGGCGTGGACCTTTCGCTGTCCGAAGGTGAACTGGCGGCGGTGGTGGGCCCAAGCGGCTCGGGCAAAAGCACGTTGCTGGCTCTGCTCGGCGGACTGGACACGCCCACCAGCGGCAGCATCTCCGTGGATGGCCGTGAGCTGGCCGGTTTGTCGCCGGATGAACTGGCGGCCTACCGCTGCGCCTCGGTGGGTTTCATTTTTAAGGACTTCTTTTTGCTCAGCCACCTCACCGCGCTGGAGAATGTGGAGACGCCACTCAAGCTGGCAGGTGTACCGGCCGGTGAACGCAATACGCGCGCTGCGGAGCTGATCGAATTGGTGGGCCTCGCCGCGCGTGGCGACCATTTGCCCCGCCAACTTTCCGGCGGCGAACGCCAGCGCGTGGCCATCGCCCGCGCCTTGGCCAACCGGCCCAAACTATTGCTGGCCGACGAACCGACCGGCAATCTGGACACGAAGACCGGCCACGCCATCACCGAAATGCTCGTGGAACTCAACGCCGCGCAAGGCATCACCATGCTGGTGGTGACCCACAACCCTGAGGTGGCCGAGCGCGCAAACCAGCAACTGCGGATGGTGGACGGCCGATTCGAGGAGGAGGCGGCATGACAGTGCGCGACCTGACCAGCGAGGTGATGCGCAACCTGGGCCGCCGCCAGCTGCGCACGGGCCTGACGATGGCCGGCGTAGTCATCGGCGCGCTGGCAGTAGTGCTCATCGTCTCCTTGGGCAACGGGTTATCGTCGTTTATCGACAACCACGTGCGAGCCATCGCCAACCCTAATGTCGTCGAGGCGTGGCAGACCAAGGGACTGCGACCGGGTCGTCTGGCGAAAAGCTTCCTAGGCGGTCTAGGCCAACCACCGCGCCTCATCGAGAAGGACAACGAGGAAGACTTCATCGGATCCTTCCAGATACAATTCATCCCCTCCAACCAAGTAGCGCAACTAAAGCAGATCGATGGCGTGCGTGCGGTGCGACCATTCGTGTTCATCCTCGCGCGCTCGCTGGAGGTGGTGGGCGACGGACGCGAGTGGGACACCATCGTGTCACCTTGGATTCAAGCGGGTCCGGTGGAGATCAT
>PBPF01000020.1 GCA_002724615.1 Verrucomicrobiales bacterium
CCATCGAAAACGCTGGGAGCACAGACCAAGGTCACACTGTTGCTGGATGCAAAGTCAGCGCGTGCGGGACAGGAAATTCTAGCGGGAGTGCAATTTGAGATTCCCGAGAAGTGGCACATCTTCTGGAAATATCCCGGCGAAATGGGCGAGGCGCCGCAAATCGAATGGAAATTACCCGCGGGTGTGACCGCCGGNGAAATTCGCTGGCCGCGGCACGAGGAATACGAGGCCTTCGACGTAAAGCAGAATGTCTATCACGATGAAGTGGTTTTGATCGTGCCCTTGAAACTTGCGGCTGACTTGGCTAATGGCGAACTCGAGATCGGGGCAAAGGTGACGTGGCAGGAATGCGAGGTGTCTTGCGTGCAGGGTGAGGCGGACGTGGCGGCGACATTGAATATCGGCGCGACACATGAGNCCTCGGCAGACGCGGCAGTCATTTCGGAATGGCAGGCCAAGGNTCCGGGCCTCTCGGAGGGACTGGGGCAATTGGGCTGGATTCTGCTGCTGGCGTTGGGCGGTGGTTTGATCTTGAACCTCATGCCTTGTGTGTTGCCGGTGATCGCACTCAAGGTGATGGGATTCGTTAAACAGCGTGAGGAATCTTCGATTCACGCTCGACGGCTCGGTTTGTTGTACGGCGCAGGAGTGGTGTTCTCGTTCATGATCATGGCGGGTGTGCTGCTTGCGGTACGCGCGGGTGCAGGCGGCGAGACGTGGGGAATGCAGATGCAGAACCAGTGGTTCCTTCTGTTTCTTGCGGCACTGATGACGTTGGTNTCCNTGAACCTCTTTGGTGTTTTTGAAATCTCGCTGGGAGGCAAGGCCATGACGGCGGCCGATGCGGCGTCGCGACGCGAAGGTGGTGCGGGGGCGTTTGCCAACGGCATGTTGATGGTAGCACTGGCCACTCCCTGCATGGCGCCGATGCTTGGCACAGCCATTCCATTCGCACTTACGCAGCCGGCGGTGGTCACGCTGCTGGTCTTTGCCACGGTTGCCGTTGGTCTGGCATTGCCTTACGTAGTACTGAGCTTCAAGCCTGACTGGCTACGGTTTCTGCCAAAGCCGGGNGCGTGGATGGAGTCGTTTAAAAAGGCAATGGGCTTTCCCATGCTGGCCGCGGCGGTGTGGCTGATGATGTTGGCGGGNGTGCATTTTGGAGACAAGGCGGAGGGGATGTTCCGCGTAGCGCTGATGTTGTCGCTGGTTGGTTTGGCGGCGTGGATTTATGGCGAATTCATCCAACGCGGCACAAAGCGCCGCGGGTTGGCGGGCGTGCTGGCGCTGTGTAGCGTGGGCGCGGGTTTTAGCTGTCTGTATGTGTTCCAGGACAAGCTGGACTGGAAACCTTGGAGCCAAACGGCCGTGGCTGAGGCACGCGCGGCGGGGCATCCGGTGCTGGTGGATTTCACCGCCGACTGGTGTCTCACCTGCAAGGCCAACAAGCGCACGAGCATTGAGGTGGAGTCGGTNCGCCGGAAAATTGCCGAAACCGGCACGGTGGTGTTCAAGGGCGACTTCACGAAGAAAGATCCCGCCATGGCAGAGTTCATCCGGGGGCACGGCCGTGCGGGTGTGCCACTCGTTATTGTCTACTCACCGAACGCCGGCGTTGAGCCACAGGTGCTGCCGGAACTTCTGCAGCCAAGAGTTGTTTTTGATGCTTTGTCAAAAGCGGCCACTCGGCCGGTGCAGGTCGCCAACAAGCCTGAAGGCGACGTTGTAAAGGATGACACCATCAAATGGGGGCAATGGAGTGCTGAGGCCATTTCCCGTGCGCAGAAGGAAGGCAAGCCGGTGCTGGTAGATTTCACTGCTGACTGGTGCGCNCCATGCAAGAAGATTGAGAAGGAGGCCATCAATGTGCCAANGGTGCGCCGNGAACTGGCNGCGGCGGGCGTGGTGACTTTGAAGGCGGACTTTACCGACAAGGATCCTGCCATGCAGAAGGAGATAAACCGCTTTGGNCGTCGCGGACCACCGTTGGTGCTGGTGTATCCTGGTACGCCCGGCGGGGAGCCGGAGGTGATGGGCAAAGTCTTTANCGCAGCCGATATGGTCAAGGCCCTGCGCGAGGCCGNCGGTAAAAAATCTGCGAATAACCCCGGCTTGGAGCCGGCCGGTGCGGCTGCTACTGCTTCCAACTGAACATGGAAGCAGCGGCAGGGTATGTTACGTAAAATCACTCTTTTAATCNGTGCTATGGCCGCAGCGACGGGCTGCGGTACCTTCGGGCCGGGGGAAGTGCAGCGGACGCATCCGCTCTACAACGAGGTCATTTCCCGTAGTCTCAACGAGCAATTTCTACTCAACCTTGTGCGGCTTCGGTACCGCGACAACCCCTACTTCCTAGAGGTGGGCAGTGTGGCCGTAAACACGTCGATGGAACATGAGCTGAGCGCGAGTTGGAAGATTGTCTCCGCCTCCGCCGACACCACCACGCCTTCTGGTTCGGTGACCTACAAGCAAAATCCTACTGTCAGCTACACGCCGTTGCGCGGCAACCAGTTCCTGAAGCAGATGCTCTCGCCGGTGCCGCTGGAGGCATTGTTGACGCTCACGCAGAGTGGTTGGAGTGTTCAGCGTGTGATGAGCATTTGCGTGGAGCGCGCCAATAACCTCGACAACGCCGCCAATGCCAGCGGTCCCACCCCCAAGGGTGAGCCGCGCTTTGAGAGATTCCGCACGCTGGTGGAAATCCTTCGTGATTTGCAGACTGCCGATGCCATGGAGTTGGGCGCAGCTGCCGTGCAGCCCAACGGCAACGCCGATGAAAAGAAGGCGCGCAATCTCGTGCTGCGTTACACTGGAGGCGCTGAACTGACAGGGAAGTTTCGCGAGTTATGTATGCTACTGGAGGTGCCGGTCGATTCCACGGAACTGGTGCTCACCAGTGATTTTCTAAACAAGCCAGCCAACGGCGTGGCTGTGCGTACACGGTCGATGATGGGAATTATGTTTTTCCTCTCGCACAACATCACCGTGCCGGTTACCGATGAAAAGGAGGGTATGGTGACGGTTACCCGCCAGCCTGATGGAGAACGGTTTGACTGGGGGAAAGTGACCGGCAGCCTGTTTCATGCCCGGTCCGCCACGGCTCGTCCGCGTGATGTATTTCTTGCCGTGCCCTATCGTGGGAGTTGGTTTTACCTGCGCAATGACGATCTCGAAACCAAGAGCACCTTTATGTTGCTCAACCAGCTCTTCAACCTGCAGGCTGGCGACATCAAGACTATCGCGCCAGCGTTNACCATTGGTGTGGGCGGTTAACCGGCCTTTAACAATTCTACCCTTGCCCTGTTGGTGCGTGTCCGGTAACAAGCGCANCGAATGCGATTTAATCTTTCAACAATTNTACCGNTCCTAGGGCTTTGGGCGGGGTGCGATATGGAAGGGGGCGACCCTCGTTCCTATCGCGCAGTGGAACGCCAGTTGCCGCCGGCGGGCCGGGTGCAGTCAGCCAAGTTCATCACCGATGGCTTGCGAAAAACCCTGAGTTTGCCGGAGGGAAATGCNACGCCCGCCACTGGCGAGTTGGCCAAGGTCACCAGGCTGAATCTGCAAGGTCACCGGATCGACGATCTTTCCACACTGCCGATGTTGCCCAACCTAGAGTTTTTGCAGTTGAACAGCAATCGATTGATCGACTTGAAGACCGTGGGCGTGCAACCGATGTTGAAGAATCTGTTTCTCGCAGACAACCGCATCACGGATGTTTCCCCGTTGGCCGGCTTGGCCCGTGTGGAATACCTCGACCTCCGCTTGAATCAAGTGGTCAACCTCGTTCCTCTCGCGGGCCTCAAGGCACTCAAGAAATTGCTCTTGGGCAAAAACGCCGTGACGGATGCAGGCCCGTTGTCGTCGTTGACCGAACTGGAAACGCTGGACTTGGCGGACAACCAAGTCGCTAATTTGAGTGCATTGAAGTCCATGAGCAGCCTGGCAACCTTGAACCTCGCCAATAATCGCGTGGACGACCTCAATCCGCTGGCGGGCTTGACGAATCTGAAGGTGCTGAACTTGGACGACAACCGGGTGCAGGATTTGTCTCCATTGGCGGGCATCAAGACGCTGGAAGAGTTGCGGGTGAGATTCAACCCCAACATTACGCGTGCGGAGATCACAAAGCTGCGTGAGGCACTTCCCAACTGCCAGATTCATCACAATGCCAGACGCTGAACGCGGATTTTTTTCCAACTGGATACTGGACATTCCCGTGCGCTTCGCTATTTTCCGCGCGTCGCATGAGTGAGGAAACAAAACCACTAGTCGGGGTCATCATGGGCAGTCATTCAGACTGGTCGGTGATGGAGAACTGTGTCAATCAACTGAAGGCATTGGATGTGCCGTGTGAAGCCAAGGTCATATCGGCGCATCGCACGCCGGATTTGCTGCACGACTGGGCCAAGGGCGCGGTGGACCGTGGGCTGGAAGTCATCATCGCTGCAGCTGGCGGCGCGGCGCATCTGGCAGGTGTCACAGCGGCTTTTACTCCGCTGCCGGTGCTTGGCGTGCCGATGAAGGCATGGTCAACGGAAGGCTTGGACTCACTGCTTTCCATGGTCCAAATGCCTGGTGGCGTGCCGGTGGGCACGTTGGCAGTTGGCAAGCCGGGTGCGAAGAACGCCGCATTGCTGGCCACAGCCATTCTCGGCAACAAGTATCCGCAATACCGTGAGGCCTACGTTGGCTTCCGCGAGCAACAGACCGCCGATGGTGTGGCGAAGCAGGAAATTCCTGACGCATAAATTTTCTTGTCATTTCTGTCTTTTTTGCTGGTTTGCCGCTTGGGCTAGCGGTAGTTACTGGCGCGTTACCTGATTGACATGAAGATTTTTTCTGGAAGATCCAACATGTCCCTCGCGGAATCCATCTGCGATTCCATCGGTGTGCCCCTCGGTCGCTGTCTCGTGCGTGACTTTCCTAACGGCGAGACCTTTGCCAAAATTGAGGAAAATGTGCGAGGCGAGGATGTCTACGTGGTGCAGTCTACCTCGCCGCCGGTGAACCAGAACATGATGGAATTGTTCATCATTTGTGACGCCCTTCGCCGAGCCAGTGCGAGCCGAATTACCGCCGTAATGCCCTTTTACGGCTATGCCCGGCAGGATCGCAAGGATCAGCCTCGTGTGCCCATTAGCGCCAAGCTTGTGGCTAACCTCTTGGTGGCCGCCGGCTGCAACCGTGTTTTGACGATGGATCTGCATGCCCAGCAGATCCAAGGTTTTTTCGATATCCCCGTGGATCACCTTTATGCCGCACCGGTGATGTACGATTACCTAAAGAAAATGGACCTTGGCGATCTCGTGGTGGTGAGCCCCGATGTCGGCGGCATCAAGATGGCCCACGGCTATTCGCAGATGCTCCACGCAGGACTGGCCATCGTCGCCAAGCGGCGCATGAGCGATACGGAGGTGGAGACCGTTTCGGTAATTGGTAACGTAAACGGCAAAACCGTGCTGCTTGTGGATGATCTTACGGAGACCGCCGGCACGCTTGTAACTGCGGCAAAACTCCTGCGCCGACGGCGTGCCAAGCGCATTTTGGCCTGTGTTTCCCACTCGGTCCTCAATGATCAGGGCGTAAAAAGATTACGCAAATCAAACATTGACGAACTCATTACAACTGATAGTGTCCCCCGCCCCCAATTCAAGGGCGTGAAGGTGACCACCCTGTCGGTGGCCGCGCTGCTGGGTGAGGCGATCCAGCGGATCCACACCAACTCATCGGTGACCTCGCTTTTTGAATTTGAAGGGGTGCGAATCGGCTAGAGGATTTAACATGAAGTCAGTGGCACTGGAAGCATTTCCGCGCGAGAAACGCAGGCGTAACGCGGTCAAGGCACTGCGCGGCGCAGGGCGCATTCCCGCCGTCCTTTATGGGCGCGGTCACGAGTCGCGTAGCGTGGAACTGGACACCAAGACCTTTGAGACCCTTGTCAACGACGCATCCTCCAGCGCACTGCTGGTGGATCTTGCCTGTGACGGGGAAACCAACCTGGCACTTGTCAAGGAAGTGCAGCACCACCCATTGAGCGGCCAATACCTGCACGTGGACTTTCAGGCGGTGAAGGCCGGAGAGCCAGTAACCGTATTTATCCCAATTGAGGCAGTGGGCGAGGCTGAGGGGGTCAAGGTTGGTGGTGGTCTACTGGAGCATGTGCTCTTCCGCATCCGCGTGCGCGGCCTGCCCGAGGTCATTCCAGACATCATTGAGGTCGACGTGAGTCACCTTGAAATCGGCCATACCCTGCACGTGAAGGATCTTCAGGTACCAGAGGGTGTTGAGGTGTTGGCTAACGACGATAATCCCGTGTTCTCCGTCGCCAAGCCGCGCACGGTTGTGGAAGAAACCACCGCCGAAGGCGAGGAAGGCGAGGAAGGAGTCGAGGGCGAAGAAGGTGCTGCCGAGGGCGAAGCCAAGTCCGAGGGCTCCGGCGAGGACAAGAAGGAAGGCGAATAACCGTCAGCCTCGCCATGGACACGTGGCACCTGATAGTGGGCTTAGGCAACCCCGGCAGTCGTTATGCGGGCACCCGCCACAATGCCGGCTTTATGGCGCTGGAAAAGCTTGCTGCCCAATGGGGCGGTGAATGGGCCGATGAGAAAAAATATCAGGCGCGTCTGTGTCGCGTAGATGATGCCGGCAGGCGTGTTATCTTGTGCCAGCCGCAGACCTACATGAATCTAAGTGGCGAGACGGTGGGGCCTTTGGCCGGATTTTATAAAATCGGCCTCGACCAGTTGCTGGTAATTGTGGATGATGTAAATCTCCCGCTCGGCGAGTTGAGGTTGCGGCCCAAGGGCGGCAGTGGTGGACACCACGGGCTGGAGTCGATTGAGCAGCATGTCGCGGGCGCAGGTTTTGCTCGCCAGCGCATCGGGATCGGTCGGCCGGCGTATACTGGCGGGGAATTAACCGGCCATGTGTTGGGTGCCTTTGCCGAGGCGGAGGCGGATTTGGTTGAAAAGGTCTTGGCCGAGGCCGCTGGGCAGGCAGCCTGTTGGTTGCGTGAAGGTGCGCAGAAAGCGATGAATGATTTTAACGGGCCGGTGATACCGCCCGTACAGGAAAAGAACGACACAGAAGAAACGGAAGATACAGAGTGAGACGCTACGAGGGACTATTTATATTGGACACCGCCGGCAGTGCCGATGACCCGCAAAAGCTGGTGGACGGATTGAAGAAATTGGTTACGGCCAACGGCGCTACCGTCGAAGCTGAACAGAAACTCGACAAACGTCCATTTGCGCGCGTGGCTGACAAGAAGCACACCGCTGGTTTTTACGTGAACCTGATTTTCAACTGTGAGCCCGGCGCGTTGCCGGCACTGGAGGAGGCCTTCGTGGAAAACGACGTCGTGTTTCGCGTACAGATTACCCGCGCCACTGCTGCCGCATAAAGGGGTTAACCCATGCCGAACTACAACAAAGTCATCCTGATGGGTCGCCTGACGCGTGATCCCGAAGTGCGATATGCCTCCAATGGCAATGCAATCGCCAAACTCAGCGTGGCTGTCAACCGTGTGTGGCGTAACAAGGAAGGCCAGCAGCAGGAGGAAACTACCTTTGTAGACGTGGATGCGTTTGGCCGCCAGGCTGAAACCATCAGTCAGTATCTTTCCAAAGGTCGCCCGATTTTTCTTGAGGGTCGCCTAAAGCTCGACCAATGGGACGACAAACAGACCGGCCAAAAGCGTAGTCGTCTGGGGGTTGTGCTGGATCGGTTTGAGTTCATCGATTCTCGTGGTGAAAGTGGCGGCAGTGGAGGCGGCGGCGGGAATTTTGCCCAGCCCGATGCACCCACCGACAGTGGCGGTGGCAGTCCCCCGCCCGAAGACGATGACGTGCCGTTTTAGTAACTGCGGCCAGCAACATTTTCAACCGGAGGAAAAACCCATGTCAAAAACAAAGCTAATACTGACGGACAACGTGGTCGGGCTCGGATCGGAGTCGGATATGGTGGAGGTGGCCTCCGGCTACGCGCGCAATTTCCTGCTGCCTCAGGGCCGCGCCATCCCGGCCAGTGCCGGCAACGAACGTTACCTCGACTCGCTTAAAAAGAAGCGCGCCCAGCGCGAGTTTCAGGAGCAGCAGAACATGCAGGCCCTCAAGGAGAGTCTCGATAAGTTGCCGCCTCTGGTGATCACCGTGAAGACGGGTGAGGGCGGTAAGATGTTTGGCTCCGTAACCGTGGGCATGATTTGCGACGAGATGAAAAACCAGTTCGACGTTGAGTTGGACAAGCGCAAGGTGGCCCTCGAGAAATCGATTCGAGATTTGGGCCCCCACGAGGTCGAACTTAAACTGCATGGGGATATCAACGGCACATTAAAAGTAAAGGTGGAAAGCGAGAATCCATTGCCCGAGCCAGAAGAGATTGCCGCTGAGGAGGCCAAGAAACAGGAACCAGCCGCCGAGGAGGCCAAGGCGGAAGACGCTTAAACCGCAGCAAACAGCCACAAAATCTTGGCGGGTTACGGCTCGCCTTTTTTTTTGTTCACGCTATTGGCGTGAATACTTTTGGCGCCGTGTCGACAACTCCGCGTTGCCTCGCGCGTGGTTCATCCGGTTTGCTTCCTTGCGCAT
>PBPF01000021.1 GCA_002724615.1 Verrucomicrobiales bacterium
CAGGAGAATGCGGATCCCGGGGTGCGGCGGGATTTGGAGCGGTTCATGGCGCGGGTTTGCCCAGATGGGGATCCGATGTTCGAGCATGACTATGAGGGGGCGGACGATATGCCGGCGCATGTGCGGACAGCTTTGACGGCGGTGAATTTGTCGATCCCGGTGACAGGTGGGCGGCTCGCACTGGGGACATGGCAGGGGATTTACCTGTGGGAACACCGGTACGCGGGGCATTCACGGAAGGTGACGGTGCACGTGGTGGGGGAATAGGTTTGGAGATTGTGCACCTCAGCCATGAGCGGCTGTTTTGCTTGGAGAAATAATTTGTTTGTGCATAGTCGTGCACCCTTTGTCATGAAACGGATTTCTTTATTTCTATTGCTTACGGTTGGGCTTGAGTTAATGGGGGCGCGTTCGGCAGCGCATCGGTTTGGGTTTCTGGGGCCGGAAATTTTTCCGATCGAACGCGGAGTGCAGGGGTTGCGTGCGGCGGATCTTGATGGGGACGGGAAGATGGATTTGGTGGTGGCCAACAACCTGCGTTCGCGCATCAATCTGCTTTATAATCGCACGGGGGAGCCGGTGAAACCTCCTGTGTTCAAGGCGGGCAACGTGAACCAGCTGCCGCCGGACGCGAGGTTCCGGATTGAATCCATCACGGCGGAGAAACGCATTGCCAGCTTGGAGGTGGCGGACCTTAACAGTGACGGTCGTCCGGACTTGGCCTACTACGGGATGCCCAAGGAGTTGTTGGTGGTCTACAACGGCAAGGAGGGCTGGAGCAAACCGCGACGCTGGCCAGGGATTGACGGGCAGGCAAATCCGGCCGCACTGCAGGCGGCGGATGTGAACGGGGATGGGCGCACCGATTTGGTCTTGCTTGGGGCAAAGCAACTTTCCGTGTTGCGACAGTTGAATGACGGAACTTTGGCGAAACCGGAGGAGTTGCCTTTCGCGGGTGAGGCGAAGGCGTTTCAAGTTGTCGACCTCAATGGCGATAAACGAAATGACCTGGTGTTGATCGACTGGGACAGCACTTCGCCGATACGGTTTCGGCTGCAGGATTCGTCAGGGCAGATGGGGCCGGTGGCGAGGTTTCGAATGGGAGGCTTGCGCTCTTATCGCGGGGCGGACTTGGATGGGGATGGCAAGACAGAGATTGTGACGGTGGCACAGCAGTCAGGACGAGCGCAGGTGCATCACTTGGTTTCGCGGCCGGCGAAAGCGCTGGCTGGCGGCTTGAAGCGCGGGCAGCTGTTGATCATGCCGGTTCAGCAGACAGAATCGGAACGTCGAGGCATAACGTGGGCGGACTTGGATTCGGATGGCCAGATGGATCTGCTGGTGGCACAGCCCGAGAGCAGCCTGTTGTCTGTGCGGTTTGGACGAGCAAAGGGTGGCTTGGCACCAGCAGTCACGTTCCCTTGCCTTAGCGGGGTGAGCGGACTGGAGGTGGAGGATTGGGATGGCGACGGGCGTCCGGAGTTGTTTGTGTTAAGCCGGGACGAACAACAGGTAGCTGTGACACGGCGTTTGGAGAATGGGCGAGTGCCGTTCCCGCGGCCGCTGGAATTGCAGGGGCGTCCGCTGGCGATGGCACTGGGCCGTTTGTCGGCAAAAGGCAAGCCGGTGTTGGCGTTGGTGCTCGACCGCGACGGCAAGCGTTTCCTGCAGGTGCGCAGTCATGATGGGAAGGTGGTGACTCAAGCGCTGGACGAATCATACAAGGCGAACCCCGCGTTGTTACGGTTTCATGATACGGATCAGGACGGCTTGAATGACATCTTGCTACTGGCGGCTTTTGAAAAAATTAAAGTCTTGCGGCATGTGTTGGGCGAGGACTTCGAGGAAATCGACCTGGCCCCGCCCGGTGGGGAAGTTGAGAAGCCAGTTTTCAGTACGGCAGATGTGGACGGCGATGGCAAGGCGGAGCTGCTGGTGGCGCGCCGGAATTATCTGCGGGCAGTGACGATGGTGAAGGCGGCAGGCAAAGGTGGTGGTTGGTCGTTCCGTGTGAAGGATCAGATCAACGGGGCGGCTACAGAATCGCGATTGGCGGGCGCGGTGGAGTTGGAGGCTGGCAAGGAACGGGTGCTCGTGCTGCTGGACACGGCACGCAAGGCGCTGACAGTTTGTGCACGCGACGCAAACGGGGTGTGGGCAGCCCGTGAAAACGTGCGGTTGCCGGTGGCGAATTTCAACGCGATCCGCGCATTAGAAATTGGAGGAGGCAAGGCGTTGGCTTTACTTGGTTCAAATCAGGTGGCATGGATGGCACTGGATGGCAACGTGCTGGAACTCCGGGAGGTGGACAGCTACGAGACACCGATTGAGGATGGCCGGCTGCAGGAAGTGGTTTGTGGCGATGTGGATGGCGACGGGCGTAAGGATTTGATTTTTATGGAACAGGAGGAGCATCACATCGATATCGTGGCGTATGACCCGCCGGGCGAACTGGTGCCGGCACAGCGGTGGCGGGTGTTCGAGCAGCGCTCGTTCCGCAATGCGCGCGGAGGCGCGGAGCCGCGCGAGGGTCTGGTGGCGGATTTTGACGGAGACAAGAAAAAGGACCTGGCCGTGTTGGTGCACGACCGGGTCCTCCTCTACCGGCAGGAGCCGTAATTATTCCAAGCCCGGGGGCGTGGGCGAAAATAACCGCAGTCGGATCGACTGGTCGTCCGCGCCTATGGTGTACAGGGAAAAGTTAAAGTACTTCCTGACTTTCTTAAATTCGGGCAGCAGCTTGAAGTCGAGCCAGTCGAGGTCGGGACCGCCGCCATTGTTGGGTATGGCGCCGAGGATTGCATCGAGTAAATCCGGATTGTTGCGGACGGCCCCGAACAACATGCCAACGATCTTGGCGTCATTTTGATAACTGAAAGACCCGGTCTTCATCCCGCCGATTCTCTCCGCAGCAGCCTTGAGTTGCTGTTTTGCGGCCAGTGGTTTTTGGTTCTCGCCGGGGCCACGCAGATAATCTTCCAGCGCCTTGCGGTTGTCGGTCATCACGAGGTAGCCGCCGGCGTTGGACAGGTGTAGGCCCATCTGAGGTGCTTCATTGTCAAAGCCGCCACCGAACTCAAAGGAGTGAATAGTGCGCCCGAGGAATTCGCGCTTTTCCGGCGCGGGCAGTCCCAGTGAGGCGATCGTCAGGATGGAGGCAATAGTGGTCTGTGGCTTGTTGGACTTGATGAGGTAAACCGTCGGTGCTGAGGCAAGTGCTTCAAGGTCATTGCCCTCCGGTGCCCAACCGAGCGTGATGAGATCATCGCCCAGTGTATTGATGAAATCCTCCTTGAGACGAAAATCGGGGTCTTGATTTTTCACTGCCTGCTCCACCAGTCCAAGGGCGAGCTGGGCTTGTGGGGAAATGTCTCCCAGCATTTTCTCGAGGTCGTTCCAAATCTGTTGAAGGTTCGCCCGCGAGCGGCCAAAGGTCATCACGTTCTCACCTACGAACGCGGGCGGCGAGGCATCCTCGCCGGCACCGGAGGCGGCCATCTTCAGCAGACCGAGTCGCTGCGCCTTGGGGGCATCGACGGATACTTCCAAAAGGTCGCCGCCATCGCTGTGATACGACACGCTAATGGCCTGAATGCCCTTGAGTCCGATCGCGGTGATTACGCCATCGGGAGTGATCCCCAGCGGATTGCCGGCGTCGGGATCGTCGTTTTCTGCACGTTCTTCAATCTCCGCCAAAACCTTTTCCAGCACCGTGCTGAAGTCCAGCCAGCCAAAGCCCAAGGCGTTGCGGAACTGCGCATTGTGGCGGCGCATGTAGGAGGGCCGTCCGGAGAGCGCTTTCACGCCGCCGCCGGCCTGTGCCACCAGCACCTTCTCCACGTCGCGGTCGTTGATGCCCATCACCAGCAGTGTGTCCGATAAACCGATCAGGATCTCAGGTCCCTCGGCGGGCGGGCGAATGGCCGTGAACTCAACGCCACGGATCAGTCGTTTGGCAAACGGTTGATCTTGCTCCCGCAGTGTGTCGCGCAGTTTCTTCAGTTTACCTTCGAGTGCATCGGCTTTCTTTGCGCTGTCCACCAGCAACAGGAGTCCTGGCAAATCACGGTCGAACAACGAGTCTGTCAACGCCACTGTCACCTGTCCCTGCGCAAGCTCCAGATACTCCGCCGGCTCAATGCCGGCCTGTTCACGCAGTGGGTCGAGAATCATCTCCCGCAAGCCGTCCTCTACTTTTTTGGCGAAAGCCGCCATCGCGGGGTCATTCCACATCTTGGATGAGGCCGATGCTTCAACCGCACCGCGTAGCGCATTGGCGTCTGGCACTGTCAGGAAACCGAACGTGTTGGCCGGCAACAGTTTCTCCGGTGGCGGCACGGCTGCGGAAAGGTTCAGGGACAAAAGTCCCGCGAGAATGAGGATCGTCTTTTTCATGGTCTAGCCTTGGGTTTACGCCCGTAGCGGGCGGAAAGTTACATTAAGGTGTGGTCGGCGTTTTGCTTCTGCGTGGTGGCGGCAGGTAGCGGAATGCGTTCCCGGGGTTGTCGTTGTTGTACGCGAACGAGTCGCGGTTCTTTAAAAAAAACTTTACCGCGTCCGTTGGGATCGCGAATCCCAACCCTTCACTTGCCAGCAGCTTCATGTTCGTCACACCCACCACTTCACCATGCAAGTTGAAGAGTGGTCCGCCGCTGTTCCCCGGGTTGATAGGCGTCGATGTCTGCAGGTACAGCGCCCCGCTAACCTGTCGCATGCCCGTGGACACGATGCCTTCGGTCACCGTCCGCTCCAGTCCCTGTGGACTGCCCACTGCAAATACCCGTTCTCCAACCGCCAATGCCTGCTCGCGCGCCAGCGGCACGGTTTTAAACTTGGGCGCGTCCTTGTCCATGATCCGCAACAGCGCCAAATCCGCAAATTTGTTCATCGCGATGATTCGGACCTTTCGGTACGTCTTTCGTTCCAGCTGCCGTTCTCCTTGGTGATACACCTCCACAGAGATCTTCGCGTCATTCTCGATCACATGAAAATTTGTGATCAGGTAACCGTCCTCGTGGATGATGAATCCCGATCCCAGCCCGCCAGATGTCTTCACCTGTACGACTGCCTCGCCAACCACCTTCACAAGTTCCCGCACCGTTTGCTTCGGAGGCGCCTTTGCGGACATGCTGTACAGCCCCTTGACCATCATGGCTGCTGGTGCCGCCGGTTTCGCAGTTCCCTTGGTCCGAACAATCTTCTCGATTTTCTCCCGGGGAATTACCAGCACCGTATAACCCACATCAATCGCCACCACGTCCTCCTTTTCAGAGAGGATTTTTCCCGAGATCGCTCCTTGTCCCTTTAGCCGCAGTTCATCCGCAAATGTCCCGAAGCCGAGCGCAAGAAAAACCACTACGATCCATCCAGCAAAACGTGACATGGCCGCGACCCTAGCACTCACGTCGCCGATTACAAGCCGCCCTTTTGACATAGTCGCCGCGCCTCAGCCCAATCCTCAGGTGTGTTGATATTGAACAACTGCACGGCCTCGGCCGGTTTCAAGCGTAGTCGTCGAGCGCGCAGTTTGCGGGCGAGGGACTGCAGGGAAAAATCACCCGCGTCCAACTGTGCCTCGCAGGCGACAAGCCGGTCAGTGTCCACTCGAAAAGGAAATCCCGCAGCACTGTCCGATTGAGAAAACACAGCGCGACCGGGATGATCCTTTAAACGTTGGAGCAATATGGCCGTGACGAATGGCATGTCGACCGGAAGGAACATGACCGCCTCGACCTTCGTCGAACGCAACGCCGTAATGATTCCGCCGAGCGGCCCGCAACGGGGCACAACGTCACGCCGAATAACACGCCAAGGCAAACCCGCCTCACCCGCCAGCGACTTGGCACGTGCGAGGAGGGTGCGGCCTTCCAGTTTAAGGCGTGCCTTGTCGCGACCCAGCCGCCGGCTGTCGCCTCCCGCAAGGATACACACCTCGACATGCTTGTAATTGCCCATTATTTTTGTTTTGCCTTTACCGAGGCTTCTGCTAGGTTGCCAGCCCTTTTTCCGCGTTCACACGATCGCGGGAGGGGAGTTGCACGGCCCGAAGCGTCCGTCATCGAGTGATGCCGGCGGCCCTATCAACACCGAACCCAAATCCCGTGTTCCGCGGGATGGCCTTTCAACCAAAGGTCGCAACCAGGAAACACATGTTAAGCATAGGCATCAAGGAACTGTTCGAGGCAGGTGTCCATTTCGGGCACCAGACACGCCGCTGGAACCCGAAGATGAAACCGTACATCTTCGAGGCACGCAACGGCATCCATCTCATCGACCTGCAGCAAACACTGCAGCAACTGGAGTCGGCGTGCAATTTTCTCGCCGGCACCGTTCGCAAGGGCGGCACCGTGCTCTTCGTGGGTACCAAGAAACAAGCGCAGTCCGTCGTGCGCGAGACCGCCGAGGAATGCGGTCAGCCGTACATCACCGATCGGTGGCTGGGTGGTCAGTTGACCAACTTGAAAACCGTCAAGCAGTCGCTCGGCAAGCTCAAGCACATTGAGCAAATGGAGGCAGATGGCTCCATCAACAACTATGTGAAGCAGGAACAGGCCCGGCATCGCCGCGCAAAGAACCGCCTTCTCAAGAACCTCGGCGGTGTGCGCCACATGGACAAGGCACCGGAAGCCATTTTCATCGTGGACCTCAAGCGCGAACACAACGCCGTGGCCGAGGCGCGGAAGTTGAGAATCCCCATTGCGGCCATCGTGGATACCAACTGTGACCCGGATCTGGTGGACTACCCCATCGCCGGCAACGACGATGCCATTCGCAGCATCCGCGTGATTCTGGCCACCATCGGACAGTCCACCACGCAAGCCATGGCGGAATACGAGACCAAGCACGGTCGCAAGCGCCCGGATGACGTCCCGGCCAGCGCTACCGAGCCACCCCCCAACCTCGCGGCCGATCCCCCGCCTGTGGCCGAGGCTGAGGCCCCGGCAGCTGCCGAAGTGCCCGCTACTCCGGAAGCTTCGGACACTCCGGACACCACGTCAGCGGAACCCGCACCCGCCACCGCGGAGGCCTGAACCGGCCCGCGCCTTTAAATCTGAAACCAACACAATTCCATAACCGTTATCTATTGACATGGCAGACATCACCGTACAACTGATCAGCAAACTTCGACAACGCACCGGTGCCGGCCTCGGCGACTGCCGCAAGGCCCTCGTCGAGACCGATGGCGACATCGAGGCCGCCATCGACGTCCTGCGCACCAAGGGCATCGCCACCGCCGCCAAGAAAGCTGGCCGCTCCACTTCCGAGGGCGTCATCACACAGGCGATCGCCGCGGGTGCNAAGGCAGGAGTCATTGCCGAGATTAACTGTGAGACTGATTTCGTGGCCAAGAACGACAAGTTCCAGGAATTTTGCGCAGAAATCGCGCAGGCCTATCTGGAAGATGACAGCGTCGACCTTGAGGAAAAGCGCGTTGCCGCCGTTGCCGAGATTGGAGAGAACATCCAGCTCCCCCGGCATGACCGGCTGGAGGTCGAGGGCAGCGGCAGCGTTGCCGCCTATATTCACCACGGCGCAAAGGTTGGCGTGCTCGTGCAGGTGACCACCGGCAAGGAGGAAACCACCCAAGCCGACGACTACAAACAACTCGTCAAGGACATCACCCTGCAGATTGCTGCATCCAGCCCGCTGGCCGTATCACGTGAAGGCATTGATCCCGAATTGATCGAGCGCGAGAAAGCCATTGCCGCCGAGCAGTTCAAGGACAAGCCCGCCGCNGCACTGGAAGGCATTCTCAAGGGNAAGATGGAGAAATACTACCANAGCGTGTGNCTGGTCGACCAAGCACACGTCCGCGAGCAGGACAGCACCGTGCAGGCCCAGATCGATGCCGTCGCCAAGGCCCACGACGACGAGATCACGGTCCAAGGCTTCCACCGTTATCAGGTGGGAGAGTCCGGCGAAGACTAATCCGGCATTGCCAAAACGCCGGAAACCGATAAACTGAACCTTCCCCAAGGCGGGGTAGCCAAGTGGTAAGGCAGAGCTCTGCAAAAGCTCCATTCGTCGGTTCGATTCCGACCCTCGCCTCCAAAATTTTTCCCAANAAAGATCGGTTTCCTGCATTGATTCAGACCTCAAAAACGGGCGATTTGCATAAAGGCGGGAAGAAAGCCAAAAGCCGTCAGATAAAATCCAGATGCTGAAACAAAAAAAGCCGCCCGATCAACAAGCCGAAGCCTGATCCTGGGCGGCAACCAATCCTTCCTGAAACTCCCCGAAGGGTTTTTCAAAAAAGTATAATGCCTTTGGTGGAGACACTCGTTCGATCAGCCTGCCTTCCTCAACCCCGAAGGATCGTCTCAGGCTCAGGACAGCTTCCCCGAAGAGTCACTGCCCCGGTGGCCTCTCGACCGGTTAAGTTCATCCGAAGATTCCCTCAACGCGGTTGAGACTAGCAGCAAACCGGTTTTGGTGAAGCTACACTTGTTCTTTAGTGTTCACTGGATATTCACACCCCATAACAGCCTAAATCTGTTTTGGGAATCGGGAGAGTCTCTGAACTTCCCTGAATCAAAATGGTGGGGTAGGGTTCTCTCGAACCATGAAAATACTGATTCCAATTTTGGTAGGTTTGTTGGTTGTGGGATGCACAACAATTCCTGATAAAGAACTGACAGCGGAAGAGAAGAAAGTAGTTGGGGAATATCAATCCAAATATAATGGGAATACTCTCAAATATGTCTTTCTGGAAAATGGATTTGGTGAGTGGTTTCTAGATGGCAAGAAAGAACAAGAGTATAGGTGGGAAATAGTAAATGGGGAAATACATGCGGAAGATGACGATATATATATCTACAGAATCAATGACGATTTAAGTATCACTTATATTGCAATTATTAGAGATGGAAAACGGGATGACTCGATAAAATTTGCAGATATCACTTTCAAGAAAATCAAATAACCATCTCTACATTCGCGCGATCGTTTCAGGTAAATCATCAATAACGACGAGTCCCCAATCTCACTTTCGCATTTCTGTCAGCCCCAGCA
>PBPF01000022.1 GCA_002724615.1 Verrucomicrobiales bacterium
CCGTTGACGGCCGCACCGATGCCGCCTCCAACGTGCAGCCAGTGTTTCTTGGCCTGCGCGAGGAAGTAGTCGACAGCCTCCTTGTGCTGCGGGGCAATCTTGCGGTCCTTGAGGAAGAAGCTGCGCCCGTAGAGGTAGAAGGCGATGGTGGTGGACAGGTTGTTCTTGTCCTTGTGACCGTGGTCGACAATCCAGCGGTAACGCTTTTGGATCCAGCCATCCATTCGGTTTAGGGCCTTGATGGCCATGCTGGCGTCGACATTGACGCCGAGATGACGCATGCGACCAAAACCTGTAGCGATATACAGAGTCATGTAGTCGTTGGCTGGGCCACCGGGGAACCAGCTCCAGGCACCGTCGGGCCTCTGCAATTCACGCAGCTTGGTGAGTATGCGGTTCTTTTCGCGGGCAAGGCGGCCGTCCTCGAACAGAATGCCCACGTTGCGACGAGCCTGACTTTCCTTCTTGGCCTGACGCAGCCACGGGGTTTCCTCGAGCATGACAGCNTTGAGGTCCTGGTTCTTTTCCAANGGGCTGTCGAGCGCGGGCGTGTTGCGCCACTGGTCAAACACCTGCCGGATGCGTGGGTCGCTGTTAGCGATGTGNTGGGCCAGGCTGTTCGCATAGAGGCGGTTGAACGTTTGCTCAGCTCCCTCNTGCGGATTTTCCATCAGGTAGGGCAGGGCCATGACGGCATACCAACTTGGGTTGGAGACCATCTGCACGGTGTAACGCTCGTGCTGGATGGTGTCGGATTTGCCGGAGCCGATGAGCTTGTCAAAGTTGAAGTTCTTCGTCTTCGCTCCACGGATTGGAAGCGGCAGGCTCTCCGTGACAAAGATGCGCCGGGAAAGCACCGGCAGGTGGTTTGCCTCGCCGTCGCTCATCTTGTCAGTGGCGCCGACGGCTTTGTANGCGAGGAAGCCCATGCCATCTGGCACCTGCANGCGCCAGCTGTAGGTTTTGCTCTGCTTGGCGGGCACCTCAAAGGCCTTCTCGTTGGCTTCGTTGTTGAGGAGCGGATCGACGTTGTCACCACTGGTGGCATCGTTGAAGGTNAGCATTACTTTGCCTTTTTGGACTTCGTCAGAAAGGTTGCTGACCTTGACGGTGAATTCCAGCATGTCGCCCTCGCGCAGGAAACGGGGCGGGTTGGGCTGCACCATGAGATCCTTGGCAGTCACAGTTGTATCGGTGAGGTAACCGCTTTCTAGAGATTGCCCGTGTGTGAAGCCCATGAACTTCCACTGTGTGAGTGCCTCGGGAATGGTGAACTCCATGCGCACTTCACCGTCCTTATTCGCTACCAAGTGCGGCAGGAAGAAAGCTGTCTCATTAAGNTTCTTGCGAGCGGTCACTTGNGTGAGNTCNGGNGAGTTGNNTTCTGNGCCAGCANNGCCATTGGCATCTCGTTTTCCAGCTACGCCATCATCAGCTGCATCCTCAGCCACNGCAGCGTCGGCCTGCATTTCCATGGCTTNCCCNGGCGCNNCTTTAGCCATTCTCATTGCAGCCATGGGTGGGGCAGGTGCACCTTCTGCAAGTGCCATTTCCGGTCGTCCTCGACCGCCGCCACCTCTGAAGGCCATATTTTTTCTGGCACCGAAATACTGGAAGCCCCAGAGATTGGCAGTTATTTCACCGGGGAATCGGTGATAGGAGAGTTGGTAGCCCTTGTGTTGCCTCGGCCATTGACCTTGGATGTATTGCAGATTTTTCGTCTGGTTCTCAAATGACTGGCGGAGGTGTGAGTAGTCCTGACGGAAAACATTGAATGCGGTCTGCCATTGATGTGGCTTAAATTGATCGAGGCTCTCATCATAAAGCGTGGCGACCATTTCTGCCACTGCCTTTTTCGCATTCGGGCCTGTCACGACCGCCGTCCAAGTTTCCTTGTTTCCTGGCTCGAGCTTATCGGTGAAGTGTTCCCATTTGACCGANAGATTCTTATTGGTCCACGGAACATTGACTTTTTGGCTGGTCAGGTAAGCACGATTTTCNCGCACCATTGTTACATGAAGCGTGAACCCGCCGCGCATGGCCTCGTTAACGGCCTGCTTGATTTGGAATTGTGTCAGTCCGCGCTCGGTCCAGAAAGCCTGCAGGGTCTTGCGGCGATGCACGACCTCCACGTATGCGCGGGCTTGATCGTAGCCACTGCCCCATAACGCCATNAACTCGNCGCCCGGCTCGATGGTCCATTGCGGCGCTTTGAGNACGTGAGGAACCTTGATGGAGAGCTTGCCTGCCTTGGGGTTCAGAACCTGAATGGGTAGTTGTGCGGTAACCTTCTTGCCGAAGCGATCCTGNGTCTCGAGCATCGCGCGATAGGAACCGACGGGCAGATTGAAGGCAAAGTTGGCGCTGCCAGCCTTATCGGTGGTGAAGCCTTTTTCTTCGACAACCTTGCCCAGTTCCCATGAGTTGGGCTTACTGAGATCGGGCTCGGGCTTGAAAGTGAGGGCGCGCCTTCCNAGCAGCCGCGGCATTGGGTAGTAGCCACCGCGAAGTTTCTCGCGCTGCACAGTCTCCGGCTCCTTGAGCGCATAGATTTTCAGTGAGCCCTCGGCGGACTGGCCGATGCCGTCGAGACTGGTGGTACTGATGTTAAGTGCCACCTCATTATCCACCGTTTGCCATTCGCCGGCGGACACATTGGCCTTCAAGGCGGTGTAGCCGACGTTGATGCTGTTGTCAGCGGAGCGCGTTTCGCCGGTGGTGTCGGTGACATCGGCGTGNATCTTATAGTGGAACGTCGGCTCATCCTTCTCCGGCACGGAGAGGTCAGGCAAAGCTGTAAACTCGATGTCGAACGAGCCATCCGGCTTGGTGCCGGAAANACCGTGGGCGATTTCCTGNCTCTTNCCTTGCGGCATGGGGCGCCACCAGTAGCACCAGCCCCACCAGCTGGGATAGCGAACTTCACGCACAACGCGCCATTTCACCTTCGCATCGTTAATGGCTACGCCGGTGTAGGCCGTGGCTTTGCCAGTGATGTTCACCTTGCCGTGTAGTTTGGCGGCGACCTTGGGGTCGTCGATGGCTACTTGGAATTTCGGGCGTTTGTATTCCTCTACGTTAAAGGATGTGGAACCGCCCGGCCCGCCTTGCACCTGTAGGCTCATGCGGCCCATCAGGCGATCGCGTGGCGCGGTGAACTTGCCACTGAATGAGCCGAATTCGTTGGCGCGCTGCTGTTGCTTGTCGATCTCCTTGCCGTTGCGGTCGCGGAAGATGACGGTGAGGAACTGGTTTTTCATCACCTGATAATTGTCACCGTGCTGGTCGACACTGTAGCTGATGCCCTTGTACTCAATGGTCTGGCCCGGGCGATACAGCGAGCGGTCAGTGAAGAACACCGTGCGCGAGTAGGGGCGTGGGTTATGGAAGCGGTTGCTGTTGTAATGGTCGCGAGCAGTGGAAAGCTGGTCGCGATCCTTGCTGGCAAGGATGAGATAACCACGGTTGGCGGCGGGGAAGCTGAATTTGCCATTAGCATCGGATGCGGTAGGCGCGGCCTCCACGCGGTTGCGGCCCTGCCGCCACCAGCCACGCAGCTTGGCACCGGCCACCGGCTCGCCGGAAATGGCGTCTAGCACAAAGCCTTCCACGCGGCCTTCGCCACTGCGGTTGCGCATCACGATGGCGAGGTCGCTGACCCAGAAGTCGCTGAAGTACACGCGGTTGTTGTTTGCGCCGAAGTCCTTGGTGTGGCTGCTAATGAGGAAGTAGAAACCTTTGGGCAAACCCTTGGGCACATCAATTTTTACGACTTGTTCCTGGAAATCATCAGTCGGCTTTAGTTTTACAGACCATTCTTTGACGATTTCCTTGTTCAACAAGGCGAGTTGCTCATTGCGGTTCAAGCTCTCGGGGCGCCAGTTCCGCGTGCGGATGAGGCGCTCGTAGTCGTCGGCGATGACTCGAAAGTGAATCTGGTCAACATTGCGGTACTTGACCTGAATGTTGGGCTGGGGGTTGTTCCAGATGCGCTCCACGGTCACCTGCGATTCCTTGGCTTCAATCTGCTGGACGAGATTGTGGCACATCGCGCCGCCGGGGCTGTTGGGGTAAGTGTCCACGCCCTGCTTGGCGACTTTGTGCGCGGCCACGTAGTCGCCTTCGCCTTGCAGAACACTGGCTTGCTGATGGCGCGCGCGCGCGGAGATTTGGTGATCCGCCCATTTGGTGATGAACCGGCCGAGCGCCTTCTTGTAGTTTGCATTCTTCGTTTCGCCAAAGGCCTGCGCCTTGCCGAACTGCAGGCGCCAGAGATCGGCATCGATAAGGGCATCCTTCTTGGCGTCGTCGCTGTGGAAGCGGATGAGTTCCTGATAGAGCTTGATGGCGCGCAGCTTGCGGGAGTTGTTGTCGGAGGTCTTGGGGTTCCACTTCACGAACTCATCCGCATCGGCGAAGATTGGGCTGTCAGCGGAAATCTCGAACGCGTCGGATGCCTTCGATCCAGCCTGTTCCGGTGCCTGATAGAACTGCAGGGCGTTATGCGCCACGAAGTCGAACATGGTCGGGCGGTAGCTTTCGGGGGTGGAGCCCTTCTGCAACAGATCGGCGTAGTCGCCCACCGGCGTCTTCTTCAAGATCACGCGTGCGGCGAGTGCCTTTTGGAATTTGTTGTCGATCTCCTCAAGGATACGCGGCAGCGACCATTCCTTGATGTCTTTGCCGCCCGCACCGGCAGTACGCTGCATGTAACGCCAGCGGTTGCGCTGGAAGTAATGCCAGTACCAGTTGGCGAGGATGGCGTCCATCATCGGCACCATTTCCTTGGGTGCCTTGGCGATCTCGGCCTCTAGGCGGGTGATTTTTTCCTCCGGCAAATTCCCCTGGATGTTGCCCTCCAGCGCAATCTTCTTGCCGATGGCCTTGATGGCCTCGTCGTAGTTCTTGTCCTTGAGTGCTTGCGCGATGATGGGCTCCAAGTGCTTGATGGCGGTCTTGGGCAGGCCCTTTTTCAAAGCCTCGTCGTACTGTTTCCACAGTGCTTTGTTGTCCTCCACGGCCTGCTTGGGGGCAGGGGCTACCGACAAAAGCGTGGCGGCTACCGCGACAAGGGAGAGAGAAGTAATAATTTTTTTCATGATATCTATGCCAGCACAGTCGGGGAATTTGACGGCCCACGGGTGGGAATGCTCCGAAAATCACCGGGGAACCAGCAAAAAGCCGATTTGCAATCTACAATGGGGTCATCCTAGCAGAGAGCCGGCGGGATTGGCCACAAATAATTACCATGAATCGCCGGTGTGTATCGGCTTCGTTTTCCTTGCAACTATATACTAAAAAACTAGGAGCGGTTGCGTAGTGCTACTGAATATGTCGGCAAAATCATTTGCCTCGGGCGAAGCATTCTGGCAGGGTTCGCCGTCTTATTGACCACGTGAGTTTTTTCATGAGTAAATCCATTCTATTTTCCCCCGAGGGGTCGGACGGCAACGGGGGCAACCCGCAGGTTTCCGACGCGGACGTGAAGGCCATCGACGCCATGCGCGGCAAGTATGGCGCGATGAAGGACGAGATGGCCAAGGTGATCATCGGTCAAGAGGACGTGATCGAGAAGATGTTGATCTGCATCCTCAGCCGCGGTCACAGCCTTTTGATGGGCGTGCCGGGACTGGCGAAGACGATGATGGTCAACTCGCTCTCGCAGATCATGAGCCTGAGCTTCAACCGGATTCAGTTCACGCCGGACCTTATGCCCAGCGACATCACGGGCACGGACATCCTGCAGGAGAGCGACACTCCAGGCCGACGCGAGTTCCAGTTTGTTAAGGGGCCGATCTTTGCCAACATCATCTTGGCCGACGAGATCAACCGCACGCCGCCCAAGACGCAATCGGCGTTGCTGGAGGCGATGCAGGAGCACCATGTGACAACCGGTGGCGAGCTGCGCAGGTTGGACGAGCCATTCTTCGTGCTCGCCACGCAGAACCCCATCGAGCAGGAGGGCACATACCCGTTACCGGAGGCGCAGTTGGACCGGTTCATGTTCCTGATCACGGTCGACTACCCCAGTGAGCAAGAGGAAAAACGCATTGCGCGCGAGACCACGGTGGCCTCGGCAGGATCGCTGACGGAAGTGATTGATGGGCCGACGCTCATGGAATATCAGGATCTAGTGGAGCGCGTGCCAGTGCCGGATCATGTTTACGATGCGGCAGTGGACTTGGTGCGCATGTCGAGACCGGGATACGACAATGCACTGGAATGGATCAAAAAATGGGTCACATGGGGCGCGGGACCGCGAGCGGTCCAATACCTCGTGCGTGGTGCCAAGGCACGGGCTGTGCTGCATGGCAGCTATCTCGCTCGGATGGAGGATATCGAAGCGGTCGCCGAACCGGTGTTGACCCATCGCATCCTCACAAACTTCCAGGCGCAGTCCGAAGCGGTGGACAGCCCATACGTGATCCGGGAGCTGTTGAAGACCCAGCGCGAGGCAGTCAGTGGCTGAGGGCGCGTACAGCGAGTTTCTGGATGGCGAGGTGCTCGGGCGGTTGATGCGCCGGTTCCTGCACGCGCGCATTCCCATGATCGGCACCTTGGCGGGGCAGCATCGCAGTCCATACCGCGGTTCAAGCGTGGAGTTTGCCGAGTATCGAAAGTACGTGCCGGGCGATGACCTTCGACGACTAGATTGGCGCGTGCTGGCACGCACAGATCGCTACTACATCCGCGAGTTCGAGGCCGACACCAACCTCCGCAACTATCTGGTTCTCGACTGTTCCGGCTCCATGGCTTTTGGGCAGCATGGCGAGCGCAAGTTTGACTTTGCCCGGCGCATCGCGGCCACTTTGGGTTATATCACAAGCCACCAGGGCGATGCAGTGGGCCTACAGTGTTACGGAGAGGATCGACTGCACGACATCCCGCCCCGTCGCAACCCGGCTCACTTAAAGTATGTCTTCGACACGCTGGCAAAAGTGCAGCCCGACGGTGAGACCTCACTGGTGGAGCAACTGCACCAACTGGCGGAGCGCATTCGGCAACGGGCGTTGGTGATCATTATCTCAGATTTTTTCTGTGACGTGGATGAACTGATGAATTGCTTCCAGCACCTTGCGTTTCAGAAACATGACTTTGCCTGCTTCCATCTGCTGGACCCGAACGAGATCAAGTTTGAGTTCGATCGGCCGATGCGATTCGTGGACATGGAGGACAACAGTGTGCTGCTAGCCGAGCCAGAGGTCATCCGTGATGTGTATAAAGAGGCGGTGACCGAGTACCTCACTGCGCTCCACGAGGGTTGCAATAAGTTCAATGCGGACTACCGCCGCATCGAGACTGACGGCGACTACGAGAAGACGTTGGCTGACTTTCTGATCGATCGGGAGGTGTACTCAAAGGACTAGCCACTGATGCTCTTCCCGAATTACTTCAATTGGTTGTCGAGCTGGTCGTATTCACCGGCGATATTTTACTATGGGCTGCCTTTGGCGCTGATCCCGGTGCTCATCCACATGTTCAACCGGCTGCGGCATCGGCGCATTGATTGGGCGGCGATGATGTTCCTTCGCATCGCGGCCAAGAAAAACACGCGCTACGCGAAGATTCGGCAATACCTCGTGCTGCTGACGCGTGTGCTGGCGGTACTGGCGTTGTTGTTTGCGTTGTCGAGGCCGCATGTGGGCGGTTGGATGAGCCGAATGTTCGGTGGTGATCCGGAAACCATTTTGTTGGTTATGGATCGTTCGGTGAGCATGGAGGCTCGTGATGGTGGCAATGAAAACCAAAGCAAGCTGGAAGCCGCACGTGATTTGCTCGCGAAGACAGCCAAGGATTTTCCTGATGCGGAGATTTGGTATCTCGATCCCGTGGAGGGCATCCCGCGGAGAGTGGAGAACTTGGAGGATCTGGAAACGCAGTTAGATTTTAGCGGCACGGATACCGGTGCCGACATCCCCACGCTGCTGGAGACTGCCGGCGAGTGGCTGAAGGAAAACAAGAGCGACTTGGTGGAAGTGTGGATTGCCTCGGACATGCAGCAGAGTAATTGGCAGCCGGGTGCGAGCGGTCGCTGGGCCAAGGTGTCGGAGGCGTTGGGCGGCGAGGATTTGCCGTTTACCGCGCGGGTCCAGTTGATGGCGAAGACGGCTGCGGTGACCAACAACTTTTCCCTGCGTGTTCTTGAGGCACGTCAACGCAATGTGCGGCTAAATCAAAAGAATCAGCGCGGCCTGGAGTTGGTGCTGGATTTCAATGGGCCGGAGGGCCAATTCGTCAAGTCGGAGATTACTTACAACATTAACGGTCGCGTTCTTACCCCTAGTGACGTACAGGACAACTACCGTGCGTTATCGCCATCGCCTCTCAAGCAAAGTGTGCTGTTGCCACTGCGCGGAGAGGACTCTAACGCCACCGGCTGGGGCTATGTGCAGGTAGGGCCCGACATGTTGGAGTCGGATCGTTTTGAGTTTGATGACAACCCACGCGATAACCGTAGCTACTTTGTTTACGGCCCGGGATTGGCGCAGCAGCGGATGCTGGTAGTGGGACCTGACAATGGTGCCGCTGCCGACCTGCGTGATGCCGCCCACCCGCGGTTACCTGGTACTCCTTCAAGGGCCCGTGTGGTTTCCGTTGAAGAATTCAGCCAACTCAACCAGTCGGACAACGCCACGCATCCCGACCTAGAGGCCATCAATCAGCACGCGTTGGTATTGTGGCACGGGTCATTGCCCGGGTCCGACACCAATGCGACGCTTCAGGCGGCTGCGACCAAACTGGAGGCTTACGTGGCCCAGGGCGGGGTGGCGGCGTTCTTCCCATCGGGCGAGAGCGCTAAGGCCACAGGTGGTACATTTGCCGGTTTCTCGTGGGACAGCACGCGGGTCTTCACGGTCACAGGCGAGGGCGGGGTTAAATCCCCGATGGATCACTTCTCCCAAGCACTGGATCCAGATGAGCCCGAGCCGCTGGGGTACCGAGTGAAGACTTGGAAACACCGTGAAGGCCCCTTGCGCAATACGCGCCGCGGCCGGCCTCAGCGTGTGAACGATTTGGTGACCATTCGCCGCAATGGCATGGTGGATCACGGCCAACTGGCACATTTAAAACTCAAGGATGCTGCCAAGGTGGCGACATCGATCGTGGGTGGGGATTTTACCGGCAGCTACAATGGTGCGATTAACACCTTGCAGGATGGTCTGCGCGAGGTGGGCGTAGAGTTGGGCCGGATGGGCGGCGCACGCTGGACGGCGGAATCGCAGTCGGCCTTTGATGAACAATTGGCCGGACCGGTCAGCGGAATTGATCCGGGCAAAGGCGAGACAGCACGGGAAGAGATCGAGAAACTACAGGTTTACTTTGATTACTGGCTCGACCAGTTGGCGAGTTTTGAGGCCGGGGCATACGTACTGGCTAGTTACGACGGTGGCGACCCGTTGTTGGCCCGGCAAATTATTGGGCGCGGCGAGGCATACTTTTTCACTACGCGCCCCGACCCGGCGTGGTCGAATGTACAGGATCAATTTTTCTTCGTGGTGATGGCGCAGGAATTCATCCGCACCGGATCGGCACTGGGTGCGGGAAGTTTCTCGGTGGCGCACAGTGGCGTGTGCGGCGCATACAAACATGACGGGAAGCAGGGCGGGCTTGAGCCACAGGCGAAGGAATCGGCGGGCGGCAACTTCCGGCGCGATGCAAACGTTTACCGCTCCTCAAAGTCCAAGGATCTCGTGGCGCTGAACCGTCCGGCGGGTGAGGATGAGACGGAATACTTCAACTCTACGCAGGAGGATCTTGTGAAGGATCTTTTCGGGCGCGTGCCGGTGCACGTTAATTGGGAGAGTGCCACAACTGGCGACGACACGATGCAGGGCGCGCGGGAGATTTGGCGTTGGTTCCTAGTTGCGATGGTGCTGGTGCTTGTGGGTGAAGCGATTCTGGTCCTGCCTAGATCCTCCGATGAAGGCGTGACGGCGCGGGCAATGCAGTCCGGTGCCACTGCCGAAAGCTAATCATGCTGCGCTTTGATGTTCCATCCTGGATCCTCGTGTTCGCGTTGGTGACAATTGTGATCACTGCGGTCCTTTGTATCCTGAACTGGTCACGCCGCCGTGGATGGGGGGTGGCGGGATTGGAATTTTTGCGGTTCATCACAGTGGCGATGATCCTGTTTACCCTCTGCAAACCTGAGTTCCACACCGAGTTGCCGCAAAAGGAGGACAAGCAAATCGACTTATTGCTGCTGGCCGACCGATCGGAAAGCATGACCACCGAGGATTTCGTGTTCGATGAGGCTGTAGAGCCAGTGACGCGAGCTGAGGCACTCGACGCTCGCTTGGGACTGTTGGGTGCATTGACTCGCCAGCGGGAAACGGGTGAAGAGGTGATGATGGTATTCCGTCCNTCACCCGCCAACGATGCCGGGCTGTCNGCGGGCGACNTGATTACCCGCATCACCGTTGCCGAGTCCCGTGACGAAGCCCGTGATCGCACACTGGAGGAATTTGACCATCGCCTAGGTACCCAGAACGGAGCCCGTCGATTATCCGAGTTACTTCGCGATAATGCTGGCGAACTGCAGGGCCGGTCCGCCGAGATTTCCATCTCCACCGCCGAGGGTGCAGACTCCCGTAAGCTTACGCTCAACAGCCTCGACGCCGTCATTGAAGCCGTTCTAGCTGACAACGACATTGAGTCGAAGGTTTACCTTGAGGAATTTGCAGAGCCTGATCTCAATGTCACCTCACCGGAACTGCAGGGTACTGACATCAACAGCGCGGTAATATCCCGCATTGAGCGTTACGAGAACCTTGCCGGGCTGCTACTTTTCTCCGATGGCGACGACAACCTGGGCGAGCCCCCCACCGAGGAGGCTTCGCGCGCCTTGCGTGACGCCGGAATCGCCGCCCATACGGTTACCAACGCAGGTAGTAGCCGGTTTCCTCCGGACGTGGAATTGACGCTGGATGACATTCCTGCGAAAGGCGTCATAGACGACCGGTTGGTCATCCAGTACCACGTTTACAACCACATGGAGATGGCGCTCAACACCAACATCACCCTGTGGCAGACCAATCAATTTACAGGCAACGCCAGGCGCCTTGGTAATGCGAACCAGCTTAGCGTTGAGGGTAATGGAAAAACCACTGGCCGGTTTTTCTGGGAGGCGCCGGGCGAGGGTAACTATACGCTGATGGTCGACGTGCCTTACACCGGNGGCGAATTGCATCGCACCAACAACTACCGCAGCTTCAACATCGAGATTCAGCGAGAGACAAACAATGTGCTCGTTATCGACACCCGGCCTCGCTGGGAGTATCGCTACCTGCGCAATGCCCTCCAGCGTGATCGCGATGTAAACGTCAGTGTGTTACTGATTCATCCTGGCGCTGGCATGGCGCGTGGTGCGGGCACCGGTTACATCCCTCAGTTCCCGCCCNTGAAGCGAGAGCAAACCACGNAAGATAATCCTCTGGCTCTATCTGAATACGACGTGGTGTTCATTGGTGACGTTGGCCTGAGCCCCGGGGAGATTACCCCCGAGCAGGCCACTGCCCTGCGAAACATGGTGGAATACCAATCGGCCGGCATCGTCTTCATGCCNGGGCCTCGCGGGCGGCAGTTGTCGTTTTACAACGAGTATAAAAAGCACAACACCGCCGAAGGTGAAACCATCCACGAAATTGCCGACCAGTATAGAATCTCGCCCCGCACTCTTTCCTACGCCAATCCGGACGTTGATTGGGACGCCATGGAAGATGGCACCCAGATTGACATTCCGCACCCGCTAGCCGACTTGGTTCCCGTGGCCTACGATGTGAAGTTGCCCACCGGAAACTGGACCGGTATGGCCAACGACGACTCGCTTGATATTCCCGAGGCACGTTTCACGCTGATGCCTGAGGGGCGCGATAGNCCGCTGCTCTTGCTTGCGCGTCGCAACGAGCTTGTCACNAATGAGCAACTCTGGCGAAACATCCTGCCGGGATTCTTCTGGCATGCTGGCGTGCTGCGTAATGTGCCCGGCTCGCGNGTGCTGGCGGTGCATGATTCCAAACGCAATCGCCATGGTTACCTGCCACTCATCGTCACTCAACCCGCCGGCAACGGGCAGGCACTTTTTATGGGCACCGATAGCGCATGGCGCTGGCGAAAGTTTGTGGGCGCGGATTATCATTACCGGTATTGGAGCCAAGTGGTGCGCTGGATGGGGCATCGCCGCAAACAGGCGGTTGGCTCCGGCATGCGGCTCCTCTTTGGCACCGAGCGTCCGGCCATGGGTGACACCCTCCAGATTGAGGCGGCNATCACTGACTGGACTGGCGTGGACGATAACGAGCGTGTGGANGCTGATCTGGTGTTGCCCAACAACCAGACACGTCCCATCGAGNTTGAGCGGGTGGCTGCAGGNGCGGATAGCACGGTGGCNAGNGGCGTTTACCGTGCTACCGTGAAGCTGGAATTTGCCGGTGCGCACACCGTGCGGGCCAAGACACTCGAGGCACCTCGGCAGGTCAGCAAGACCTTTGGTGTCGAGCGCAGACTTACGGAGGTGGTGGGACGGCCGATCGACGCACCCTTGCTGGCACAGATCTCCCGNGATACTGGCGGGATGACAATGGCCTTGGCTGACTTGACGCCNATGCTTGAGAAGATTTCCGAGAAAAAACTACAGAAACGCGAGTTCGACATCGACCCCCTCTGGTCCAACTGGAAATGGGGGGCGTTAATTCTATTCCTGCTTGCGCTTTACTGGACGATGCGTAAGGTGTTGGGACTGATTTAGCCGCNATTNGGCGGAACATNGAGGGGTGCCCTGCCGTCTAATTAGCGCCTTAAAAAACAGGGGAGCATTATGAAAAAACCCGAATCGATCCCGGTCGAACTTCCTGACTCGCTGCGCGACCAATTTCGCAAGCTCCAGAGCCGCCTCTTCATGGTTGACACCGTCATCACGATGTCCGGTGTGCTGCTTGGCGCGTTCTTGGCTTTCAACGTTTTCTTTGTCACCGACCTCGCCGCTGAGATGCCCAAGGTCGTCCGTCTTGCCCTCTTTGGGTTGATGGCAGGCACCATCTTTATTTTCGTGCGTTTTTGGCTTCGCCACTGGGTTTACAACAAGCGCGACACGCGTGATTTGTCCAACATCGTTCAGAAGAAACATGACCGTCTTGGCGATCGCCTGCTCGGTATCGTGGAATTGGCGGATCCCGACATGGCTCCCGCCTATGCCTCCGAGGGCCTCCGCAAGGCCGCCATCAAGCAGGTGTCCGAGGAAGCCTTGAAGCACGACTTCAAGTCTGTCGTTGCTATGCGCAAGCCGATGATCTACCTCGTGCTCGCGCTTGGCGTCGCGTCCCTCGCAATCCTTCCCGCGACGTGGAT
>PBPF01000023.1 GCA_002724615.1 Verrucomicrobiales bacterium
GGTGCGAAGGGCCGCGATGCGAACACGCGGATGTTCGTCAGTCAGTGCCTTGACGAGGGCTGCTGGATCCAGTGCGTTGAGACCCTCCAACGTCCACAGGGCATGCTGGCGAGCAAGATGACCGGGGCTGGCGGTGACAATATGTCGCAAAGCAGGCGCAAACGCACGGTCGCCGCTCTGCACGATCAAGCGCTGGGCTGTGGAGCGCGTCCAGCCGTTGGCATGCTCGAGTTGTTTCGCCAAATCGCCCTCAACTTTGGCGGGTTTGCGTCGCGGATTGTCTTTGTAAAACACTCGATAAATTCGGCCAAGGCCAATGGGGGTATCGAGCTTGCGTTCAATGATTTGCTTGCGCAGGAAGGGAGTCACGTAGATGCGGTGTTGGATGATACCGCGGTACATGTCGATGACATACAGGCAACCATCGGGGCCGTTAGCCATGTTGACGGGCCGAAATCGCTCATCGGTGGAAGTAAGCCATTCGACCTTATCGTAAGCGTTGTCGCCACGGGGACGGCCGTCCTGCCAAGTGATGCGCTGGCGACGAATCATGTTGCCGCAAGGCTCGGGGATGAAGGCGTCGCCGACCATTGCGGCCGGGAATTGATCACCTCGGTAAATAACAGGACCGCTGGCACCAGTCCATACGGCAAGGCGGCCGTCGCGCAGCATATGTTTCTGGTATCCACGATTAATGCCAGGGTTGACGCGACTAGTCCACACAGCACTGCTGCCCCAGAGCCGCTGGCCCAGTCCGGCGCGCGTGCCGTGGTGCGGATTACGCGTGGTGTAAAAACCGGGAATAAGGTCGACGAAAAGCGGAGCGGAATTGCTGTTGTGATACAGGCGACCGTAGTTGTCCTGCGCAAGGCCCCACTGGCCACGGAAGACGGTGTTACGTACCACCCACCGGCCATCGATGAATCTCAGGCGCTTGGTGGACTTGGCGTTATAGAGCCAGTTGTCGAGCCCAGGCAGAAGGCCGTTCTCGGTGTGTTCCACTGGGCCCTGCCGGGCGTAGCCTTTCAACGCGACGGTCTTGCGATCACACTTCAAGTCACCATTAGTGTCCTCACAAAAAAGTAGATTAGGGGGCTCCGCGACAAGCACGCCTCCTTTCACCAACGCGATGGCGCGAGGCATTTGTAGCCCAGTTAAAAAGTCGGTGCGCTTGTCCATGCGTCCGTCGCCATTGGTATCCTCCAGCACGGCGATGCGGCCAGTGCGCGCGTCCTCGCCCTTGCCGTCAACATTGGGCATATAGGCGCGCATCTCGACGACCCACATACGCCCGGCGGCATCGAAGACCATTGCCACAGGGTCGTGCACGAGGGGATCTGCTGCCGCAATCTCGATCTGGAAACCCGGCGCAAGCTTAAACGACTTGAGCGCCTGCTCGGGCGTGAGCACGGGCGCAGGCGGCACCTTCATNCCGCGCCAAACCTCGGGCATCGCATGGAGGGGCGCACAGGCCATCAGTGTAAAGAGGAATAAGGATTTCTTCATCTCCAAGGCGGAGAATGTTACCAACGCGAACTAGCGTCGGCAAGCCAGTGGTGAATAGCTCTTGCTTGCAATTCTGTACCAGCCAGACGAGCTTGGCGGCGAGTGAAAGGAGGTTTACTCAAGTTTACGCAAATGACCGCAGTGTTATGCGCGGNGGCTTTGCTGTGCGCATGCGGCTCGCCGCGGATCACGGGACAAAAATATAACGACCCGCCCTTTGATGAAAAGGTCAACCTGACTGACCTACGCAATCAGGCGCTGAGTGGTGACGTAGGTTCGATGGCGCACTTGGGATGGCGGTTTGACACGGGGCGTGGGGCGGAAAAGGACGAGATCGCTGCGGCGAACTGGTACCAAAAGGCGGCGAACGAAGGACATTCGCTAGCGCAAAACAACTTGGGGCGGCTGTACCGTGACGGACGCGGGGTGCGCAAGGATGCGGCGGTGGCAGTAAAGTGGTTCGAGACCGCAGCGGCACAGGGNAATGACCATGCGCGCAACAANCTGGGGTGGATGTACGAGCGAGGGCTTGGTTGCACGCAGAATTTCAAGCTGGCCGCAAAGTGGTACCTATTTGCGGCTGAGCCCAAACGGGACGTATTGTCTGGAGAGTCAATCGCGGGCCTGCCTCTTGCACAAAACAACTTGGGCTGCATGTTGCGCGATGGACGAGGCGTGGAGCAGGATTACTCGCAAGCGGTGCGATGGTTTCGCAAGGCCGCACGAACAGGAAACTCGGATGCGCTACACAATTTGGGGATCATGTACGAAAAGGGGATGGGAGTAAAACGCAGCCACGCAGAAGCCAGCCGGCATTACATGATGGCGGCACAGCAAGGTAACGTGTTTGCGATGAACAGCTTGGGCTGGGTGTACGAGAAGGCGTTAGGAGCAGAGTTCAGCTACGACCGGGCCGTGTATTGGTACCGGCAGTCGGCGGANCGTGGATACGCGCTGGCNATGCACAACTTGGCGACCATGCACCGGCTGGGACGCGGCGTGCCACAAGATGCCACACTGGCAGCGGAATGGTACGAGAAGGCCGCCATCCGCGGAAATGCTTACTCTCAGGCAATGCTGGGCTGGATGCACGAGTACGGACATGGGGTGAANCAGAACTATTTGATAGCGGCAGACTGGTACCAACAAGCTGCCGAGCANGGNCTNTCGGTAGGGCAAATCAGCTTGGGGCTGTTTTACTACAACGGTGCAGGCGTGCAGAAGGACCTGGTGAAAGCCTACAAATGGCTACACCTCTCGGCCGCCAACGGGCATACGGAGGCGGCAAAATTCATAGGAGAAATCACCAAGGTGATGTCACCCGAACAAATTGACGCTGNGCGTAACGAGGCCGAGGGATTCACGCCGCGACAGGTACGGCAGGACGAGATACGGCCGCTCGGTGAATAAGTGATGCGAAAACTGAGCGCACTGCTTGAAAGAATCCGCGAATTACTCCCAGTAAAAACGGCGAACGTGAATCGAATGTGAACACCCCGCCCTCGACACCAGCTGTGACCAATGCTGCAATTCNCCTGCCATGAGGTTAAACAAATCCATCCTGCAGGCAGGAGCTCTGGCGGCCGTAATGTTGACTGGCTGCTACGCAACCCAAAGCGGCGAGTCCCGCTATACACCAAACGTATTCAGCGACGACAAGCTGGTGCGACGCTACGANCGTCCGGTGAATATCGTGCTACCCGCGGTACGCAAGACGCTGGCGGATATCGGCGTAATCACCGCCGAAGATGCCAAGGCCAACGTCATCAGCGCGCGCGTTAACACGCGATATGTATGGGTGAAAGTGGAACAAGACGCCGAAGCGGAGAACATCTCGCGCGTGACCTATCAGGTGCGCACGGAATCCTCCTGGCTNGTCGGCGGTCGCAACCCCGATGTCCGCCTAGCATCCGAACTCGCGGAGGACACCTTTAAAAATCTGGTCGAGCAGGAAAACAAGTAGCTCACCTCGCGTCCGCGCGCAGCCTTGCCAAACGATGCCCCGCCCGTTCCCCAACGGAACGGTTGGGGTAACGTTTGATTATNGCTTCCAAACATTGCTCGGCACCGGATTGATCGCCGACTGCAAGCAACCAGTCGGCCGATAAGTTCAGCCATTTNAAGATATCGTCAACCGATTGATGCGGCGTATTCGCCAACCGCCAAAGCTCAGCCACGGCTAGATCCGTGCGCTCATGCCGTTTGAAATAAACGCGCGCCAACACCTCTCGTGCCTGATTATCAAGCGGATGAACCTCGAGATGTTTTAAACACTCGGACACCACCACGCCAGCATCGCGCGGGTCATTTACTTCAAACGACTCATCGAGTCGAGCCAGTCGCTGCGCTGTACGCAGTTCGATCAATGTGCCGGGATACAGTTCCATCAATCGCCGCAGCGAGGCACGCGCGCCATCGGTATCACGGCGATATTTCAGCTTCCAGTCCGCTAAAGTGTTTAGCGCGTAACTGATGTTTGATGGCGTGTGTTGCGATTGATGCAACAGATTTTCAATGGTAATCGTCGCCGCGTCGAAATTTTGCTGGTTCTCCGCCTGAATCGACGCCAGCAGCATTTGTCCGTCGAAATCCCCCGGAAACTTTCGCAACTCCTCATTGATCGCCAGCATAGCCCCTTCCAAGTCGCCGCGCATTCGTTTGCCTTCCGCCACCGAGTAGAACGGCTTGTCATCCGGGCGCCCTCCTGCCCCTGTGAGGTCGTTCACCAACGAGCCCGCAGCCAGTTTAGCCACGTGCGGTCCCCACATCATCCCAAGCACTATTCCCGGAATCAACTTCACCAACCCGGGAGAAATATAAAGGCCATAAATCAATAACAGAGAGACACCCACCCGGATCAACATCGTCTGGATGGAGTCCTCCCCCTGATCCAGCATGAAATAAATCACCAGCGCCCACAGGATACCGATGATGGCCAGGAAAACCGGGCTGTCCATGCGCCACTATTTCTTCCGAGCCTTCAGGTTGTAAATAATCTTTGTCACAGTGCGCGTCTGCACGTTGCGAATCTCCATCTCCTTCAGGTGATATTGTCCTTCGATTTTCTTGAAACTCGTCGGCTTAAAAATCTTCAACCACTTCCCTTCCGCGTCGTACGCATACGCCTGCACCAACCCGTTGGTGTCCTTGTCAAACCACGCCTTAATTCGTGAGTACCCGTTCTTTGCTGGTTTGAGGTTACGACTCTCCAGCACCACACACCATTGGCTTCGCTGCATTTCCTCCTTCACCTTGCGTTGATCGTCCCATGCCAAAAATTCAAACCCGAAATCCGCAATCCAGAAATCCGAACCAGCAAACGGTTGCATCGATGCATCCCCAGTGAAGCTTTTCATAAATGCATCCGCAACCCGCATCTTGTCGACTTCTGTCGAATACTTGCTCCGTTTCCCTTTCTGACGATAAACTGCAAAAGCTCGTACCTCCCCCTCCGCAGCCTCGCCACCCACCGCTGTGAACACGTTGGCCCATGTCCCGTTGACATCTTGAAGGTGATAAATCTGCAGGTTCGCTCTCAATTCCGGCAGCCGTCCCTTTGGCCCCCGACGTTGAATCGTTGCGCTACCGTCAAGTTCCTCCCTCGGTACCATCCGCAGCAACTCACTCACAAAAGCGCGCCCATCCACCTCCGCCTTCGAGAGCTTTGGTGCCGCGTCCACCGACATCGCTCCAAAGACAAAAAACAATCCGTACGCAGCGCATACTATCTTCAAAAATATTTTCATAAAAATACTTCCAAAATTGGAAACCGATTCGCCAACCGCAAACCAATGCTTCAAGGCAACTTAAGTCATACCGGGCAAACAGCAAGCGGAGACCGATTTTCGCATTCAAATTACAGGTAGCTTGACTGTGCCATGTGACACAATCAAGCGCCATCGTGTGTCATTATGGCGCTATTAATGACATATGAGTTGGATGGTATACGGCAAAAATTGAATAATAACAGTGTTTTTTACTATAATTCCTATGTTTAACTGGTGGCATTTGTTTTGCTTATAGACGATATCAAATTGGTTTGGGACTCCTATCGAGGAAACCGTTATGGGTAAAGTTTTAGGCATAGATTTGGGAACGACGAACTCGTGCATGTCGGTCATGGACGGGGGCGAGCCAACCGTGCTTGAGAACTCTGAAGGGAAGCGCACGACACCTTCAGTAGTGGCGTTCGGCAAGGGAGGTGAGCGTCTCGTGGGCGATGCCGCCAAGCGGCAGGCGGTGACCAATCCCGAGAACACAGTTTTTTCCGCCAAACGTTTTATCGGCCGGAAGTACANTGAGGTCGCTGAGGAATCGCGCCGCATGCCATATCAAGTGGTAAAAGGCAAAAATGGCGACGCAGCGATNGAGGTGGAGGTCGATGGCGAGAAGAAGACATACAGCCCGCAGGAAATTTCCGCGATGGTCTTGTCCAAGCTTAAGACCGACGCCGAGATGCGGCTGGGAGAAAAAATCACGCAGGCCGTAATCACGGTGCCTGCATATTTCAACGACTCGCAGCGNCAAGCCACAAAGGACGCGGGCAAGGTCGCGGGCCTTGAGGTATTGCGCATTATCAACGAACCCACTGCTGCCTCACTGGCCTATGGCTTGGAAAAGAAAGATGATGAGCAGATCGCGGTTTACGACCTCGGTGGCGGCACGTTTGACATCTCCGTACTGGAGATTGGCGACAAGGTTTTCGAGGTTAAGGCCACAAACGGCGACACGCACTTGGGCGGCGACGACTGGGACAATGCGATCATCGACTGGGTCGTGGAGGAATTTAAGAATGAATCGGGNATTGACCTGACCAGCCAAGCCGACGCCATGCAGCGGATCAAGGAGGAGGCAGAGAAAGCGAAAATCGCACTTTCCAGTTCGCAGACATACGAGATCAGCCTGCCTTTCATTACCGCGGACCAGTCCGGGCCCAAACACATCAAGGTTGATCTAAGCCGCGCAAAACTGGAACAGCTTTGTGACGACTTGTTCGAGCGCACCACAACCCCAGTGAAGTCNTGCCTCAAGGACTCTGGCCTGACTTCNGGCGAAGTGGACGAGTTGGTTCTGGTGGGCGGAATGACACGCATGCCCCGGGTGGTGGAGACNGCCAAGGCGTTGCTTGGAAAGCAGCCCAACCAAGGCGTAAACCCGGATGAGGTGGTGGCAATTGGTGCGGCAATTCAAGGCGGCGTCCTGAACAAGGAAGAAGGCCTCGATAGTGTGTTGCTGCTTGACGTTACCCCGTTATCGCTGGGCATNGAGACTGAAGGCGGCATTTTTACTACATTGATCGAGCGCAATACNACGATCCCGGCGAAGAAATCACAGATTTTTTCCACCGCGGCGGACAACCAACCGGGCGTGGAGATCAAAGTGTTGCAGGGCGAACGTCGCATGGCCAATCACAACAAGTTAATCGGCAACTTCAAGCTNGACGGCATCCCCCCTGCCCCACGCGGTGTGCCTCAGATCNATGTAACCTTTGACATCGATGCCAACGGCATCCTGCACGTTTCGGCCAAGGACAAGGGCACCGGCAAGGAACAGAANATCACCATCACCCATTCGAGCGGACTGGACGAGGGGGAGATCGAACANATGCGGAAGGACGCCGAGGAACACGCGGANGAGGACAAGAAACAATTCGAAGCCGCCGAGGCACGCAACATGGGTGAGAACCTAATCTATGCCGCCGAGAAATTGGTAAAGGAAAACGCGGATAAGATTCCTGAGGAAAAGCNAAAGGCGATCGAGGAGGCGTCCGGGACGCTGAAAGAAACGCTCCAAGGCGACGACATNGACAAAATCAAGGCTGAGACGGAGACACTGCAACAGGCNCTACAGGATGCCTCGGCGGATATGTACAAGGCGGCCACCGAGGAAGCCCAACAACAGGCCGCGAATGCCGAAGGCGAAGAAAAGCCAACCGAGGATGCCCCAAAGGACGAGGGGCCCGTGGTGGACGCCGAGGTTGTGGACGAAGAAAAAAAATGAGTTTCGCCGCGGCGAGTGTCGCGGATTGCATTCACACCAAACCCAAACAACAAACACAGACAAACTATGGCACTGAAAATCCAACCCCTCGGCGATCGAGTCCTCGTGGAACCGGTCGAGGAGGCAGAAGTGAAAAAGGGCGGAATCATCATTCCTGATTCCGCGAAGGAAAAACCCCAGGAGAGCAAGGTAGTCGCGCTCGGCACCGGCAAGNNNGANGACGACGGCAAGAAGNTNCCCTTCGAGGTNAAGAAGGGNGANACCGTGCTGGNNAGCAAGTANGGCGGCACCGAAATTAAGCTCGATGGCAAGGAGTACAAGATCATGAACTCCGACGACATCCTGGCCATCCTCAAGTAACAATCAAAAGGAATACGATAACATGTCAGCAAAACAACTCGCATTCGACCAGGCCGCCCGGCAGAAGATTCTGACCGGCGTGGAGAAACTCGCCCGCGCCGTCAAGGTGACTCTCGGGCCTAAAGGCCGCAACGTGCTCATCGACAAGAAGTTCGGCTCACCGACCGCCACCAAGGACGGCGTGACCGTAGCCAAGGAGATCGAGCTAGAGGATCCCTACGAAAACATGGGCGCACAGATGGTGCGCGAGACAGCCAGCAAGACCAGCGATGTGGCCGGCGACGGCACCACCACCGCGACAGTGCTTGCCGAAGCCATCTACCGCGAGGGCCTGCGCAGCGTCACCGCCGGCGCCAGCCCCATCCACATTCAGCGCGGCGTGCAAAAGGCCGTTGACGCGGCCGTGGGCCAACTTGCCAACATCTCCACCAAGGTGAAGGACAAGAAGGAGATCAAGCAGGTCGCCACCGTGTCCGCCAACTGGGACGAGACCATCGGTGATATCATCGCCGACGCCATGGACCAAGTGGACAAGGACGGCACCATCACTGTTGAAGAGGCCCGCTCCATTGACACCACGCTTGAGGTCGTCGAGGGTATGCAGTTCGACAAGGG
>PBPF01000002.1 GCA_002724615.1 Verrucomicrobiales bacterium
CGCGTTGTAATGACGGTGGTCGGTCTCGGCGAAGGTGGTGTCGGCACTGAATTTGCCGGCGAGCAAACCGCTGGCGAGCGGGTTGCTAGCGGGGAAGTTCGCGCCGGGGGACACATTTGCGGAATCGGATCACCGTCATTACAACGCGAACGGGGAATGTTTCAACGTGGGCGAAACGTTTGCGGGGTTGAAGTTTGCGCAGGGAGTGGAACTGGCAGAGAAGGTGCGCGGAGTGCTGCCAGGCGAGGCGAAGATGGCACGGGAAGCACTCCGATGGGTGCTGGATCACGAGGCGGTAACGACTGTGATCCCGGGAGCAACAAAGCTGGCGCAGGCAGAGGGGAACGCCGCAGCCAGCGAATTGCCGGCGCTGGGAGAGAAGGTTCACGCGGCATTGCGCGAGTTGTATAAGGCGGAGATCGCGGAGGCGATTCGGGGGCCGTATTGATGGGCGAACTGGACAAACGCGTGGCGCTGGTTACAGGCGCTGGGGTGGGGATTGGGAAAGCAATTGCGCTGCGGCTTGCAGAAGCGGGGGCGTTCGTGGGGGTGCACTTTAACTCGAGCGAGAAAGAGGCAGAGTCGACTCTTGAAGAGGTTCGCAATGGCGGTGGCGAAGGAATGTTGCTGCGTGCGGACTTGGCCAATGCCGGAGCGGCCGCGGGGATAGTTGACAAGCTGGTCGCGGAGACACAACAGTTGGACATCCTGGTAAACAATGCTGGGGATCCGCTGGAACGAGTGAAGCTGGAGGATTGTTCGCTGGAGACCTGGGAGAAATCGCTGGCGCTGAACCTGACAGGGTCGTTCGCGGTGACGCAGCGAGCCATCCCACATCTGCGAGCGTCAGGCAACGGTGCAATCATCAATAATCTGTCACTGTCGGTGCAAACGGGCGGCGGTGGCGGCGCGGGACCATACGCCATTGCAAANGGNGGATTGCAGGTGATGACGCGCACACTGGCGCGCGAGCTTGCCCCNGAAGTACGCACCAACGCCATCATGCCCGGTGTAATCGAGACGCGCCATCACGAGCGGTTCACCNCACCGGAACGCATGGAACAGTACAAAAAGGAAACACCAATGAACCGTAACGGGCAGGCGGAGGAAGTAGCTGGGGCAGTACTGTTTCTCGCAAGCGACGCGGCGCGTTTCATCAACGGCTCACTACTCGACATCAACGGTGGAAGATACCTACGCTGAAGTCAGTCGAGTTGGAGTTGGTCATCGCTGTCAATGAGTACGACCTCGGGGGTTGCGCCGGGAGCCGGCTCGAAGGAGACNGAAGCGGAGAACTGAACAGTAGATCCAGGGTCGAGGGCTTGGTTGATAGTATGGGTAAACTCGTTAGGTTCGTTGTCCTTATTTAGGAGGCTGAAGGTGATCTTCACATTCATGAACTTCTGCTTGCCGTCATTGCTGATGGAACCTTTGAGTTCGGTGAGGAACTCGCCCTGCTCGATTTTCAAGTTATTGACCTTCAAGACCTCGGGGTCAGGCTTAAAGGTGGGGAGAGGAGCGGCCTGTTCACGCGGAAAGAAGAACTCGCTGCCACCAAGACCAGTCAAAGGCAGGATAATAAACCAAGTAAGCGCACCAACCGCGCCAAACCCAAGGATGATCTTAATGACCATGAGAAATACCGACGGGCGTTTTTTTGCTGGCTCGCTGTTTGCCTCGTCGTCACTGGTGACATGCAAAACAGGCTTGGGAGGCTCTTGCACGTCCTTGGCCGGAGTTTGGCTAGGACGTTTTGGAGGCGCTCCGGGTGCAGGGCCACCCTGNTTCTGGNTCTNTGAAGGTGCATCGGGGGCGGGGCCACCTTGGTTCGGGCGTTTGGGTGGGGCACTCGGTGCAGGGCCACCTTGGTTGGGGCGCTGCGGAGGCGCATCGGGCGCAGGCCCGCCTTGGTTGGGTCGTTTGGGTGGAGCGCTCGGCGCAGGGCCACCTTGGTTCGGGCGCTGAGGAGGCGCATCTGGTGCAGGGCCACCTTGGTTAGGACGTTTGGGTGGGGCACTCGGTGCAGGGCCACCTTGGTTAGGGCGCTGNGGAGGCGNATCTGGNGCAGGTCCGCCTTGGTTNGGNCGCTTNGGNGGCGCATCAGGAGCAGATCCACCTTGGTTCGGGCGCTTTGGAGGGGCACCAGACGCAGGGCCGCCTTGGCTGGGGCGTCTTGGTGGAGCCTTGGCGGTCTCAGGAGCGGACTTGGTGCGGATGGGCTGTGTTTCCTTGGACTTGANTTGGGCGGAAGCGGGTTCTGGCTCCTCATCCTCGACTGGCCCAAACTCCGGTTCCTCATCTGCAGGACTATCGTCGGCAATCAGTGCAGATGGCATGAGGGTGGTGGAGTTGTGGCAGTGGCCACACTCAATGTCCTGACCGATGTAGTCCTTGGGAAACGAGAGTGGATTCCCACAGTGGGCACAGGCNCACTTGAGTGCCAGCTCCAACTGAGTACCGCAACGAGGACAGGCAAAGGCGACACCGACGGCTTCCATGGGCAATTCCAGTCGCCCCTCGCATGCTTGGCACGCGGTCTTNATGAAAGCCGTCTCAGCCATTCGGCAAAGCATGAAGGGGAAAGGGACGAAGAGCAATCATGCAGTATGCCGCGTGGCGTGCCATTGTACAAACTCCTCCAAGGGCAGTCGCTCAGGGATAAAGGTGTTCACCGGATCGGCTTGATCGGGCACGCCAATGGCCAAACCGGCGACAATGANGCGGCTGTCATCCAAGCCAAGGCATTCTCGTATGGCCCCGGGATAACCGGCGATGCTGGCTTGCGGACAACTGCCAAGGCCATGAGCGACAAGGCCGAGCATCACGTTTTGCATGAACATGCCAAGGTCGAGAAAATTGCCACGAGCCGCCCCTTGNGGAAGGTGGAAAATCCCCAGCAACGGAGCATCAAAAAACACAAAGTTGCGGCGCACATGGGCGCGTCGACCCGCATGATCGTGGCGGCCGATGTTCTTGTGGGAAAATATGGCATGACCACAGGCGCGAGCACGCGCGATGAACTCCGGCGGTTTCGGGTCGGGATCGTAGGCGTAGTCGGGACTAAGCGGCGTTTCGGCATCAAACAGTTTACATAGCCTTGAGCTTAGGGATTGAAGCGCTTCGCCGGTCACAATCTCAACTTGCCAAGGTTGTGTGTTTTTGCCGGAAGGCGCATTGGCGGCGGTGGCCAGAATGTTGTCGATGGTCTCGCGCGACACCTCGTCAGGCAGGAAGGCGCGCTGGCAATGACGCGCAGCAATGATGTCAAGAAACTGCCTGGGGATTGGTCATGGAGAGACGTGCCGTATCATCACTGCAATGGTCGAATCTTAATAGACTTGTCGGCACTGCCGGTGGCCATGCGACCTCCGTTGGGAGCAAAGGCAATGGCGGTAACAGGGCCGGCATGGTCGGCGAGCTTACCAATGATGGGTTTCTGCTGGTTACTGACGTCCCAGTAAATGAAGGCACGGTCCTGTCCGCCGGAAGCTATGTATTGTGGATTGCGCGGGTTGATGGCGACAACACGAACAGGGCCGTCATGGCCAGTCAATCGGCGAATGGGAGTAAGGGTTTTTCCGTTCCAAACGATGATGGCGCCATCTTCGCTGGCGGTGGTGAATAAAGAGGAGGCGTGAATGTCGATGCTGATAATGGGGCCGATATGGTTGGAAAGAGTACCAAGGGGCTTGCCGTTACTGGCCTGCCAGACTCTAACTTGGCGATCCTGTCCTCCGGTGATAATTACTTCTCCATTGGGGGCAAACGTGAGTGCGGTGACGGCATTGGTGTGTCCACGCTGGGTGTAGAGCTTGGATCCCTTGGTGTCCCAAACTTCCATGCGTCCGTCGGGTGCTCCGATAGCGAAAAAGTTGCCCGGCTGACGGGGGTTCAAGGCAGCAGCGCTGAAGCCAGTAGGAGGCTTCTGGGCTTGGCTGGAGATCTTTTTCTGAGGGACGTTCCAAAGAGCCATCTGCTGGTCACTCAGNGCAAAGAAGGCTGGGTTTTGGCCAGCAAAGAAGACCTGCTTAATCGCGCCTTTCTGGCCGGAGTTGAAAATCTCAGCGCCGCTTTCGGCATTCCATACAAAGAGACCACCGCCTGCATCGCCGCTGACAAGGAACTGGCCATTGGGACTGAACGAAAGACTGGTGATGGTGTTGGTGTGGCCGGTGAGGGTAATGACNCCGGCGGGACTGGGATCTATNTTTACNNTGGGAGGCTGNGTGGCGTTATTGGCAGTCTGATTGGTGTCGGTGGCGTTGTTGGNNGTCTGGTTGTTGTCGGCTGGTGGTGGTGTGTCTGATTCTCCGCCAACCAACTGCATGATGCCGTATACCGCGCCGGCTANCACNAGCCCAACCACAAGGAAAATNATAAGCACNGTCTGGAGACCACCTTTGCCCTTGGGCTTGGCGGGCTCCGCTCCCCAAGGCGCTCCGGGGATGGAGACAATGACGCCGGGGATGTCCTGCAGGGGTTTCCAATCGCCCATGGACTCAGTCCAGCCAAGGTCGGAGGGAGAGAGTGTGCCCTCAGAGAGCCGCTGGTTGATTTCATCGAGCGACAGCGGTCCCTCTTGGCGGCCATCTCTGGTAACGAAATACTCCATGCCGGGTCAGTAGAAGCAGGCTCAATATGCCGACAAGCCGGTCGGGCGTCCACCGCAAAGCGTGTCAGTGCTGGTAGATGGGTAGGAAATGGTATTTAACAGACAGGCTGAGGATCGCCAGTGAAGTGCAGTAAATCTTGCCGATGTCCTGCTCGGTGCGGTTGGTGCCTTCCCAAGAACCGTCGTTCTCCTGAATGCGCAGGAGGACGCGCTCAACATTCTCACGAGCAAGGCGAGCCTGTCGGCTGCCGTCAGAATCGGGCTTGTCATTTTTGCGCCGCTGCATGCCCTGTGCGTAGTAGTAGGTGCCGTAGTAAAACCATAGCAGACGGCTGGGATTGAGTTCGATATCCTCAAGGTAGTTGGCGGCACCTATGATCTCGGGAGCGGACTCTTCATCGAGATTGCAAACCTGNAGCGAAAGCAGGCCAGCNGCTGTGGCAGCATAACGGGGACGCGAGGTGGGGGTGTAGCCAAAGCCGGTCTTGAGATTGGTNGGATGACCACGTGCGTTGCGGGTGGACTGGTANCTACCCTTCAGGTATTTAATGGCAAGATTGATATTTTCNGCGCGAACGGGGATACCCGCGTTTTGTGCGGAGCGCAGGGACTTGAGTTGCCAAACGGTGATGGAGAGGTCGGAATCGTTNGATTGCGGCTCATAGCGCCAGCCACCAACGTGACGAGGGTTAATCTTNCGCTGGCGCTGAGCAGAGAGGATGAGTTCGACTGCGCGNATGAGGCACCGACGGATGGCGCGATCCTGCTCGGGCTTGACTGACATGCCGAGCATTTCGCCCANACACAGGGTGGTGATGCCGTGGCCATACATGCGGGAACCATCGACACCATAGTAGCCACCTTGACGTTCACGGCGTGCATCTGGGCGGACAAGAAAATCGATGCCGCGACTCATGGCGCGTCCGGCCTCGCTGTTATCGATCGGTTGATGGCCCACTGAAGCNAGGGCCATGATGGCCAGTGCGGTCATGGGATAGCTGTCGCGCGCGACAACCCAGCGAATGTTGTCCTCCTTTAGNGTGAACGCGCCGGTNCGGGCGTTCTGCTGGCGGATAAGGAAGCGGACGCCTTTTTGCACAGCGTCGTCAACACGGTCGGCGGCTTCTGCCCCAGCGACAAGCAGCAGAACAAGGGCGGCACTGAGGGCNCGGGCTTGGGTCATCGTTGCGGGGCTTCGCGGTTTTGCTTGTTGGCGATGGCAGTAATGTATGCCTCGATGGCGCGGCGGTAGCCCTCGGGCCACTTCTCACGCATNTGGCCGAGAACCTCTTCGCGTTTCTTGCCCTTGAGTTTGGCCCAGTTACTTAGGTCGGCGGATGTAACTTCGCCGGGATCAGGCAGCTTGAAGGGCTGAGGCTCGGAAGTGAATTGAGCGCCCTTGGTACCGTCGCCCTGCCCCGAAGGCGGCTGCTGCCCGGGACGAAGACCGGCCTGACGGTTTTCTGCCATCTCGCGGGCTTTGGCCTCGGCAGCTTCCTTGAGAGCCTTAGCAGCTTGCTCCTGAGGGTTGCCGGGTTTCTTGCCCTTACCTTGGTTGCCGGCCTGCTCACCCTGCTTGCGCTCGTGGTTGCGAGGCGGGTTCAGCATGGCGTCAAGCTGATCAAGAGCGCGCGCCAGCCATTTGGCTTCCTCTTCAGACATCTGGTTCTCACCCTTGCCGGCCTCAGGTTCTCCGGCCTTGGGTTTGTCGGCCTCATTANCTTGGTTTTCCTTGGCACCCTGCTCAAGCTTACGGGCCAGTGCTTCCANACGTTGCTCGGCATNTTTTAGGGCGTCCTTGGCGTCCTCGCGCTTGGCGGGGTCCTCAAGCTTGTCGCGTGCGCCGGCCAAATCTTCACCAGCGGCGTTCTTGGCGTCCTCGCCGGACTCGTCGAGTTCGCCGGACTTTTTAGCTTCGCCGAGATTCTTGGCATGACGGGCGGCGCGCTCTAGGTCGTTGCCTGCCTTTTCNACCTGATTGGCGAGGTCATTCTGCTTTTCAGCAGGATCCCTTTTGGCCTGTTGCGCGTTGCCTCCCTCGGCGGCATCGCGGCTTTGCTCGCCTAATTGGCCAGCTTTTTGGGCAGCATTTTGGGCGGCTTGCTGGGCCTGCTTGGCGGCATCCTTTTGCTGCTGGTTCGCGCCGGGTTGATTGGCAGCGTCACCGGCTTTTTGGGCGGCATCGGCGAGTTTCTCGGCGGCCTTTTGCAGATCCTTTGCGGCGTTGTTGAGTTGCTCTTTGGCAGCACCCTGCTGGCCGGGTTGACCCGCCTTGTTGGCTGCTTGCTCAGCGTTCTTGGCGGCGTCATTGAGGGCTTGCTTGGCTTCCTTCAAATCCTGCTGAGCACCAGCATTGGCGGCTCCGGCCTGCTGCTCAATATTGGGCATCTGGTTCTCGGCCATCTGTTTGGCCTGCTTGGCGATTTCACCGGCTTGTGCCTGTTGCTGGCCGCCGNCGCTGGGTTTNCCTTGGCCACCGGCACCGGGNTTCTNGCAGTNTTGNCNTANNCCGCTNGCCTGTTGCGCGGCTTGCTTGGCTTGTTCCTCGGCTTTCTTAGCGGCTACCTGTTCTTCGGGATTCTTGTTTTCCTTGGCAGCCTGCTCGGCTTTCTTGGCGGCGTCCTCAAGTTTCTCGGTGGCCTTCTCCAGATCCTTGCCGGCTTCCTCCAGTTTGTCCTTGGCCTCCTGTTCTTCTTGGGGGGTATCGGCTTTGTCTGCTTGTTCGCCGGCTTCGGCGGCCTTTTGGGCGGCGTCCTCAAGAGCTTGACGGGCTTCCTTTAAATCCTCACGCGCACCGGTCTTGCCGGCCTCGGCGTCCTTCTGCATCTCGGGCACCTTGTTCTCGGCAAGATCTTGAGCCTTGTCGGCAACTTCCTTGGCAGCTTGGGCGACCTGTTGGGCTTGCTCTCCGGGTTTTTGTCCGCCGGGATTCTTACATTCACCGCCGGCTTGACGGGCTTGATCGGCGGCTTCTTTGGCTTGTTNCTCTGCCTTCTGGGCGGCGTCCTGCTCGGCAGGTTGTTCGGCTTTCTCAGCAGCCTCCTTNGCTTTTTCGGCTGCCTTGTCCAGTTCCTCGGCGGCCTGTTCCAACTGCTCGCCGGCTTCTTCTAGCTTGTCCTTGGCAGCCTGTTTCTCATCAGGAGTCTCGGCCTTNTTCGCTTCCTTGCGAGCTTGGTCAGCTTTCTCGGCGGCTTCGCCGAGGGCTTTTTTGGCCTCGTCAATTTCCTTCTGGGTATCGGCCTTGCCAGCTTCGGCATTTTTCTCGATGTCGGGAACTTCTTGCTCAGCCAACTCACGTGCTTTCTGGGCGGCATCCTTTGCAGCCTCGGCGGTGGGATCAGGTTTTTCACCCTTGGCATTGCGGGCGGCTTCGCGGGCCTTGTCGGCAGCGTTCTCNGCGTTTTCCTTGGCCTCCTCNGCGGCTTGTTTTTCCTCGCCNGGCTTGCCGTTCTGCTGGGCGGCCTCCTCAGCCTTCTCNGCGGCCTTGTCCAGTTCCTCGATGGCTTTCTCGAGGTCGTTGATTGCTTGGTCGAGTTTCTCCCGTTGCTCGGGGGTCATCTCCTTATTTTCCTCGCCAGGCTTGCCGGCAGCTTGTTCGCCGTTCTTTTGGGCGTCCTCAAGCGCTTTGCGGGCCTTGTCGAGTTCATCCTTTAAATCGGCTTTGCCGTCCTCCGCCTGTTTCTCGATCTGTGGAATGTCCTTCTCGGCCAGATCGCGTGCCTGATTTGCAAGATCCTTGGCNGCCTCGGCAGGGGACTGCTCTTCGCCNGTTGCTTCGCGGGCCATTTCGCGTGCCTCGCGCGCGGCTTCCTCAGCGGCATCACGAGCGTCCTTGGCGGCCTGCTGCTCTTCGGGATTCTGCGCGTCTTTGGCCGCTTGATCGGCCTTCTCGGCAGCCTCATCAAGTTCGCGGGCAGCATCTTTGAGGGGATCGGCGAGATTCTCGGGTTTGCCGTTTTCCTTTTGGCCTTCCTCGGCGGCGCGGTTCAAGGCTTCGCGAGCCTTGTCGACGTTCTCCTGCACATCGGCCTTGCCCTTCTCGGCATTCTGCTCAATCTCGTTCAAATCCTTACCGGCCATGTCCTTGGCGCGGTTGGCAAGATCCTCACGTTGCTCGGGATCGGCGGGTTGATTTTCCCGGCCGGCAATGTCGTCGGTAAGTTCCTTTTGTTCCTGGACGGCTTCCTCGATGTTTTCCTGGGCGCGACGCTCGAGTTCCNTCTGGATTTCCTTGAGCGCTTTTTGCATCTCAGGGTTTTTCTTGAGCTTCTCGATCAACTCCTTGAGGGCCTCTCGGGGATCTTTNTTGGCAAGNTCCTGCAGGTTTTCAAGCTGGTTAAACTGGCGATCCAAGTCTTCCTTGATGCCCAACTCCTTCTCCTGTTGGCGGATTTGTTCGCGGGTGTCGGCGATGGCTNCGGGATCCTTGGACTCGAGGTTTTTGTGGTGCTGCGCCAAAAGCTCNAGGGCGTCGGCGAGTTTTTGTTGTTGGTCGGCGGCGTTGTCGAGTTCCTCTTTCTGCCCCTCGGCCTCTTTGCTCTCCGCNGCGTTGTCCAGGGCCTTCCGGGCTTTCTCCGCAGGTTGCTGAAGCATTTCACGGCCGGCGTCNTTGTCGCGCGCACGTTCGCGGCCTTCGTTTGTGGCTTGGTTCTGGGCACTGGCGTCGCGCTTGAGTTCCTCCTTCACCTGCTCAAGCTCACGGTTGAACCGTTCCTGCTCACGTTGAAGTTCCTCTGCAGCTTCGGGTTGTGGCTGGTCCTTGTCGGCCACTTCAGCCGCACGGCTNGCGGTCTGTTCCTTGAGCTTGCGGGCCTTCTCGGCCATGTCCTTGAGGGTCTCGGAAAGTTTGGGGGCGGCAACTTCTAGCTCCTTGCGAGCGGCTTCGAGCTCGGCCTTGGANGCATCGATGGCGCGGCGTACTTCCTGTTCCAAATCCTTGAGGCGGTCATCGACGGCCTTAAGGTTGGGCTTGTCGTCAGCCCAAAGGGTAANGCTGGCGGCGGCAAGAAACAGGNTGGCAACGCGAAGGGAGATNGGCAAGTGACGTTTCATATAATGTTTCCTTGGNTTATACTCGTTCNTTTTTGGTCATTCTTCAACCTCAAATTGTCCGGGCTGAGTTTTTCTCCGGTTCATCTCNCGGGAGACGGCTCGAGCGTCGTCACTGAGNCCTGCCTTCTCAATGACCTCGGCCGTGGCATCCCGGAGTTTGGCGGTACGGAGTTTCTTGGGAAGACTGCGAAATAGCTCCATTAACCACTCGGCNTCGCGCACGCGCAGGGTGCGNATGTCGGTGGCGTTCTTGTGGATGACCTCGTCGGACGACAGGCGCACGATACCAGCCAAAAGGTCGTTGAGGGAGTGGCCTTGTTCCCGGGTGTTGATGGCCTCACCCTTGCGGTCCAGTTCNGGCAAGCGCTCGGCGAGGGGCTTGGGGGAACGCCGCAAGGCCTTGAGGGAGCGCGCTGTGTTAAGTAGATCGCGCACAAAATTGTGATCGGGATCGCGCCGGGCACCCTCGAAAGTCGCNCGGTCTTCCAGCAGTCCAATGGCGGCGTCCCATTGGTGCTCAGCGGTTTCCTCAGCCAATTTTGNCTGGGCCAAGGCATCGCGGAGGGCGTTGCCGTTTTTTCCATCCTGATCCGCGCGCNCCTGATCGTGGGCGACGATGGCATCGCGAAGGGTGGGAATGGACCGACGNGCAGGGCCGAGGAGTTGATTAAGTTCCCGATAAGCCAGTGCGGCCTCGTCAGACAAATCGCGAGTAATGGGGCGAAGTGTGTTACCCGCAGCCTCAATTTCCCGCTGGAGNGCTCGGGCAGGTGCCAACAGCCCGGGACCTGGCGGATCAACGTCCAAGGCCTCTCGCATAGCNTCGGCGGAAGTGTCNAGGGCAGCGGCGGTTGCATTCAGCTCGGCGGCNATCTCATCGGGGAAATGAANGGTGGATTCGTCGATCATGGCCNTGAGAGTAGTGAGTTCCTTGAGCGCACCGGCTTGGCGGCGGGCTAGGCGTTTCCATGCGCCGGGATCGGCGTTGGCATCAGCCTCGGCGGCGCGATTCATCAGCCACTGTGCACGGGCAAGATGATCGAGGTGATCCAGCATCACGGCGGATTCGTCGGCGGCAAGATGATGGCTGTTTACGTCGCTGGTTTTTTCCATGAACGCCTCAAGAGGATCAATAACCTGTTTGGCAGCCTTGGCACGGGCGACNCGAACGGCGTCNGTCTCGCCGGCGATCTTGGGCAAGTGCAAACGCAAGCCGGGGATGATGTTGTTCTCCAGGCGGTTGATGACGCGACTGAGGGTGACCAGTTCAACCCCCTCACGACCGGGGCGCGCACTGTTGAGTGCAAGAAGGATAGAAGCAGAGGCACTGGAGGCGACACGACGGAACTTGGGTAACTCGTCGGCAGCGTCATCGGCGACCTGTTGCAGGGTGCCGAGGGCACCGTCGTTGACAAGTTTTTCAAGGTCGGGAGGAACGACGGAACGGACACGGCCGGCGGCTTGGGTAAGTTCACGGATGGCATCGTATACCTTGCGCTTGGGCGGCAACGCCTCACCGCGCGCGGCCTCGAAGACGGTGGAGCGGATGCGAATCTGGAGCGTGCCGGTGGCTTGTTCCTGCCCAGCGACATCGACGGCGACAAGCTTGGTGAGCACCGTGTCGCCAGCCTGCACATCGAGCGGCAGCAGGTCGAGTGGCTGGTCAATGGTGGCGTTATTGCCTGGAAGATTGGGGACATTGAGGACTGTGGTGGTCCAAGTTGCATTGGCGTCGTTGGTTTGGTTTGCGTCCTTGGGAATGACTCGGGTAAGGCGACGAATTTCGCCAATGGCAACATCATCGCGAGCAAGGGCGTTCATCGCCAGCACATCCTCAGGGCCCATNACAATGGCGCCTCGCGGAGCGTTGGTGACAAAGCCGGGAATAAGGTCAGGCCGCACACGAATATCGAAAGCGCGCGGGTGACGATTGGTGAGACCGTCAGTGCTGAGCAGGTGAATGCGATGAACACTGTTGGTTGCCACNGTGAAGGTGGCGCTGGCGTGGTGGNGTGGGTCATCGCCACCGGGAGTCATGGGGTGATCGGTCGCATTGCCGCCGACGGTGACGCGAAGATTGGCCTCGGCGACGGGCATGTTCAAGTTGGCACGCAGATCCACACGGGAGCCGGGCANAACAGTAAGCTGGCCTGTGGCTTCCTCGACAACCTCGGGCGCNGGCTNGAAGCCGGGGAAAAGGGGNTANTCGGGCGCATGAACAGTCTTATGATAGCTCTCAACACGGGGGGCATCGACAGCACGCACCTCGTGCCATTGTGTGGAGTGGCGGCCAACCTTNAAGCGGTAACTCATGGTGNCGGCGGTCATGTTTGCGCTGGANACAAAACGGCCGGTGGCGTTGTTCTCGAGTGAGGGATTCATGCGNATGGCATTTGGCGNGCTGTCGGGGGCGACTATTTCGAAGATGGGATTCTGGCCGCCAAGGTCGAGGTCGCGGACCTCGATCTCCACGAGGAACATCTCGTGCCGTGGAGCAACGGCATTGGCAGGGTCAGCAGGCACGAGGATGCGAATGTGTGCGGCACTAGCGCTGCCGATGTTGAGCCAAGGGGCGGCGACGCGCAGGAGGCGGTCGCGACTGGCCGGGACGACGGCGACAATGACCAGCGTCAGGAACAGAATGATGCCGGTTGTCATCCAGCCGCGCACGAGCCGAACGGGGAGGGACTGGCTGATAACGACCTTTTCCGCGCGCGCAGCGACGTCGCGCTGGAGCATCTCGCGAAAGACGGCAGAGTCGAGGCCATCGCCCTCTTTCATGTTGCCCAGTTCTACGGCGGCGAGGAGGTCGTTGCGCAGACCGGGCTCGGCCTTTTCCATGAGGGCGGCGAGACCGGCGAGGTCGGGTGCCTTGAACAAGGGTCGCAGGCAGCCAAGCAGAAACACGATGCCCGTGAAGATGAGGAGGCCGACGCTGCACATGCCGCGCGTTTCCGGCTCCAGCGGCCACTGCCAGTCGACAAGCGCCAGTAGTAGCAGCCCTCCCACCAGCGCCAGCACCGTGTAGCCCAAGCCGCGCAACAGCACCAGCCGACGCCAGCGGCGGCGAAAATCCAGGAGCTTGGATTGGATAACAGGGTCGAGCGTGGTTTGCATTAAGGATGTGTGCCTCGTTTTAATTTACATGCAAAAGACGGGTTTGCAAAGCGCGGCTGCTCACAACAAGCCGGTTCGCTTTCGAATCACCCACTCCAATGTGATCAAAAGGATGATGGGCAGGAAGGTCCAATAAGTGCGCCAGAGGAAATACTCCTCAGTGTGCGAGCGCGCGGCACTGAATTCCTCGAGACTCTCGAGCAGCAGGTCGAGGTGTTCCTCAGGATAATACTCACCGCCAGATTGCCGAGCCATGCCCTGCAGCATCCGCTGGTTGCAGTGCAACACGGCACGCTCGTTGGTAAGCTGACGCTCGACGATAAACTGTGTGCGCACTTTGATGAGCGACGGGTCGATGCCAGGTACTTCCACGCGAACCTCATAGTCGCCACCTTGCAGCGGGTCGGTCATGCCACGGTAGAGGGAGCTGTTAAGGTCAGGGTCCAGCGGGATGCGGCCAACCTGTTTGCCGTCGCGGAAAATCACCGCGGCCGGCTTTAGCCCTGCCTGTTCCAGCCGCGTAACCACAGCTGGGTCAAGCACGCGCACGCGGATAAGCGCCCGTTCACCGAGGCCGTAGCTGGGGTCGCCCGTGTCTAGCGCGACGTACTGGTCCATCACAGCGAATGGCTCCTCCATGGTCGCCTTGGCGGTGGCCTTCCAGAATTTCTCGTGGAACTTATCCCCCACGTCCAGCCGCCAGCGCCACGATTCGTCGGCCGCGATATACAGCACCTTGCCCGCGCCATAACGCCACCGAACCATCGCCGGCAAGTTTTCCCCGCCGCCAAAAGCTTCAAGCAGCGTCTCGGCGCCACGCAACTTCTCGGCGCGCGTGATTCGCCGCGGACCCTGAAACGTGCCCCAGATGTTCGCGTTCTGCAGCGGGTCAGTGTCCAGTTGGATTGCGGCATCATCGGTGAGTGGACGGTATTTCAAATCCATGGTCCGCAACTCCTCGTTGCCGCGAAGTCGCACAGGGAACAGCGGCCCCAGCCCTTCATTATCGCCCGTGTGCGACGAAAGCCGATTGATGTGACCGTCAATGAAGATCATTCCGCCCGCGTTGTACTGCACAAACTCGCGCAGCCACTTACGCTCCTGCGGGGTAAAGTAGCTCGGCGAAAGATCGCCAAAGATAATCAGCTGGTAACTACGCAGTCGCTCGTAGCTGGAGGGAAACTCGTCCGGTCGGTTGCCGCGCGCGCCAAACCCCAGCGGATTGCCGTTAAAATCAAACTGCGGCAGCAGCGTGTGCACCTCCCAGCGCTTGTCCCGTTCGAACAGGTTCTTAAGGTAACGAAATTCCCAACGCGGGCGACCGTCCAGGATCAGCACGCGGTTTTTCTGCGTCACCACGTTCACGCGCAGCGTGGCGTTGTTGTTCTCCACATCCACCTCGCCCTCCAGCGGCGAGATATTCACGCCCAGTTCCAGTGGCAGGTTAATGTGCCGCAAATCCGTCCGCTGGTCCTTCTGCGCAGCCTCGATAATGGCGTTGATCCTGTCGCGGTCGATCTCGAACAAATCCGTCTCCCGACTACCGCCGCCGTCGGTGATGTAAGTGTCGTTCCAAAGTTCTTCGCCCTTGTGCGTGATGCTCACGGTGAACTCCTTGCCCGCGGGCATCCCATCCTTGAACAACACGCGGCCTGCCAGCTTTTCCGTCACGCCATCCTCCTCATCCCACTGCACCTTGCTGGGCACGCCGTCCACTTTCACTACCGCCAAGTCGCGCGGCTGGTGCACCGTGCCCATGCCAATGAGATGCAACTGGATGTTTTGTGCGCCGAAATCACCCGCCATCACCTCGGGCTCCAACGACGCCCGCGCGTTGTGCTGGCCGTCAGTAGCCATCACCACGAAAAGCCGACCCGCCACACTATCATCCGACACCGCCCCCTGCCTCACGCCAGTCACCAAGTCGGTGGTAAGCACGTTGGAGATCGTCCCTGCCAGCCCCAGCTCGCGCGGCATCTCCACTTCGCCCTGATCATTCACCATGCCGGGATGCCAGGTCATCTTGTATGAATTACTTGTAATTGTATACAAATCGACCTTGTGCATGAGTGTTAGCTTTTCAAAAATGCTCTCGTCGCCGCCCAGCAGGCTTTCCTCCAGACGCTGCCAACGCGGGGCCCGGTCGTGCCGCTCGATGGCGGCCTGCTGCTCGGCATCCAGATTGGCGGCGGCTTCGCGGTCTTCCTGCGACATCGCGCGGTCCAGTTCGTCGATCCAACGATCGATGGCGGGCGCCAGCTCGGCCAGCGAAGGGTTCGCAGTAGACAGGTTCTTGACGGGCGTGAGGATATCGGCCTCAAACGTGTCGCGAACGACCTGCGGAAGATGCTGGGTTTCCACCTGGTTCATGTGTGTGGAGGCGTGGTCTATCGCAGAACGGAGGTCGGCCAAGCCCTGATCCCATGCCTCGCCATTGAGATGCTCCAAGGCATCCAGTCGTTTGCGAGCCTTGGAGAGATGGAGTCGGGCACGGCGAACGTGATCGTCAAAGGGTGAGTTCTTCAGCCAGCCGAGACGCACGGCGCTACGCAACTTTCGGCTAGTGTCCATCTGGTCATCGGTGGCGGCCATGCTGGCGGAGCCGTCTACGAACACCAGCAGGCGCGCGATGGTGTTATCGGTGTGGGTGATGGTGAGGACCGGCTCGGTAAACACGATGCAGGCCAACGCAATGGCCATGCCACGCATGACGGGCATGGCCCAGACGGCCGCGCCTTGGCGGTTGACCAATTCCCGCCAGTAGAGCCAGCAGGCGAGCACCGTGATACCCTCGGCCATCATCATGATGTGGCCGGGCTGCAGAAAGGCTTTAAATAAGATGAGGTCGAGGTGGAGGCTCCCGTTGAAATGGAGATCCCAAGAGCCACCGAAAACCTGGCGGACAAGCAGCAAAACTCCCACCAACACGACCTGCCCAAGCATTGCGACGAAGGAAAGACCGATCCAACCCAGCCGCCCTTCCCGCCGGCCAAGGTGCGGCGCGAATAACATCAGCAGACCCGCCACAATACCAAAGGCCAGACAACACCCGCCCAGCACCATCAGCACGTCCGCCTGCGGCGAGGCCGCGGCAGCAACGTCCGTGGCGTCGGCAGCTTGGGCGAGCATGGGGATGGTGTTTAACATGGATCAAGCCTTGTCGCGCGACATTCGCTGGACCAGCAGCAGTTCGGCGATGACCAGCACAAGCATGGCGGCCATGAGCCATTTCCAGACCTCCTTGCCGCGTCGGCGTTGGGTTTCCTCAATCGTGTATTCGCTGACGTCGGAGACGAGCTGGGCGCCNAGGGTGTCGGCCACTTGTTGAATCTCGGAGTCATCGAGCTGTGCGAGATCAGATTCCTCGCGGCTGGTCATCACNGCGTAATGGATGAGGGAACCGNCGGGTCGNCGGAGGACATAAAGTCCGGGCCGTTCAGTTTTCAGGTCGATTGTGCCGCGGCCACCGTTGGAGGTGATCTTGAGAGACTGCCGCTCGCCTTCGGCGTCCATGGACACAGCCTCGGGCGTAACAGCCTCAAGTGGGTAGTAGGCCAGCTCAATTTCCTTATCGATATCGACCTTGGGAAATCGGGCGACGAGAGATTCGCCAACAGTGAGGTTGCGGCGGGGCGACACTTCTGAGGCAAGGTAAAGCGTAAGGCGTTGCATGAGTGGCACGTAAAATGGCGCGCCGATGCCGGAGAACCAGTCCTCATCGCAGGTGGTGGTACAGAGCAGCACGCGACCCTCGCCCGCAGGACGAGAGAGCAGCAGGGGATCGCGGTCGGGAGTGACCAGCGCNGCCAGCTCGTCGTAGGGAGCATCCTTGAGCGGACGGTTTAAGCGATACCATTGGTGCACGCGGGCGGTAATGGAGACGTCGCCNGAGAACATGGACATGACAGGCGCGGGACGACCGTTGGGCGGGTCGACGGAAACGCGCGCGAAGGGAACCTTCTGCCCCTTGAGATTTTGGATGGTGTCGAGCTTGGCTGGTAAAAAGCCGTCATCGCCCAAGTGGGTGTTGTACCAGTTGGCATCCACGAGATCGCCGAGGAAGATCATCAAACCGCCGCCACGCCGTACATAGTTCTTGATAGCGGTAATCTGCGGCTCGGTGAGTTGGGGGACATTGGCCATGATAATGACGCGTGCATCGTCAATGGCGTCTTCATTGAAATCGGTGGCACGCAGGACCCGCGCGTTGATGAGGTCCGTGGCGTCCTTGACTTGTCCGCCAGCAAAAGGCTGCAGGGCGAGGTGCAGGAAGTCTGACTCGCCTTCAAGGTCGATGTTCCCAGCGAGCGAGTTCGCACTGGGTGCGCCATCGAGGATGAGTACGGGCACATTTTTCCAGACCTCGACGCTGGCGAGATAGGTATCGTCCGCGCGCAGGCGGTCATCGTTTTCATTAGGGCCAAAGTGGATGCGCGCGCCGATCACGTGCGTGCCGGGCTCCTCAAATGCAAACCGCACGGAGTCGTTGGCCGGCACCTTGACCGGCTCGACAAAGTCGCCTTGAAGATTGACGGAGTGCATGGCTTGCGGACGGCCATTGGAGTCAGGCGCAGGCTTGCCATCGGCCAAAAACTCCACCGGCAACTGGTTGCGAGCCTCGCCGCCAAAATAGCGAAGTGAAGCCTTCACCTTGATGCTTTCCTTGGGAGCCAGCGGAAGGTTTTTGGGGAAATCCAAACCAGAGACGCAGAGGTTGCGCTTCTCACCGCGACCGATGTGCATCAGTGCAAGCGCAGGCTTGTTCTCTCCCTCGGCCATTGCATCCACCTCCTGCTTGAGGGCATTGAAAGTGTGGTTGCCCCAGCTGGCGCGCTGAAAATCAGTAAGCACCACGAGGTTGCGGACTTCCTTAACCTCACGGTTGGCCAACTGGTTGGCGGCTTGCTTAAAGGCAATCGCGGGCTTGGCCATGCCAAAGCCGGTGTTCAGGCCGGTCAGCTCCTTCTTGACGGCCTCAAGGTTTGAACGGGGATTTTCCGATTTTAACGGCCCGCCGGACAACGGAATGACCTGCACATTGGAGCCGGGCTTGAGACCGCCAACAAGTTCTGCCGCGCGCGCGCGTGCATCCTCAATGAGCCGGCCGTTGGGGGCCTGATATTCCAGAGAGTAACTGTCGTCGACCATCACGATGAGCGTTTGCTCCGAGTCGCCAGCCATCACCTTGCCCTTGTTGTCGAAAGTGGCCATCTCATACGCCAGCCAGCCGGGTATGGCGAAGATGGCCAGGGAGAAAAGCCAAGACCACAACGACGCCCGGCTGCGCACAAGCATGTAGATGCCACCCAGCGCCAATCCCACCACCGCGCCGATGATTGCCCAATGCCACCATGCGTCCATGCCCGTCAACCGAGGTCGCGCCAGGCAGAACGCCAGCAGCAGCGGAATCATCATGCGCAATAACAGCAGCAGCCAGTTCTCGATGCGCAAGCGCCGCTTTTGCACCTTGATGGTCTGCTCGATCAGGTGCATTGCACCCCACTGACGGATGCGATACCGGTTCTTGTTGAAGAGGTGGACGAGGATGGGGATAGAGATCGCCGCCGCGCCCCAAAGCAGGATGGGACTCAGAAAATTCATTTGCCGGCTGCGCGACGGGCGAGGTAATGGGCCAGCGCCTCGTTAAAGGGTTGGTCTGTGCGAAGCGACAAGAGGTCCATCTGGTTATGGCGGCAAGCCTGCTTCAACCGCGCCTCGAAGCGCTTGAAATTCTCGATGTAGGCAGTGCGAAAGTGGATGGGGTCAACCATGCGGAAATTATCAGCCACCTCCAGATTCTCGAATCGAGTCCATTCGCGAAAGGGAAACTCCGCTTCGTCGGGATCCAGAATGTGACAGAGGATCACTTCGTGCCCGGCTGTGCGGAAATGCGCGAGTGAACGGATGAGCGAGTCCATGTCGCCGAAGAAGTCGGAAAGAATGATCACCATGCCGCGGCGCTTCAGGCGAGGAATGAGCAGGTGGAAAACGTCTCCCAAGTCCGTTTCGCCGCCGGGCTCGGACTTGATCATCTCACCGAGCATCTTGAACAGGTGCGACATGCTGCTTCCGGGTCGAATGTTCGCGCGCATCTCGTTATCGAAAGCGATCATTCCCACGCTGTCACGCTGGTAGGTCAACAGGTATGCCAACGCTGCAGCCGTGCGCACGGCGTACTCATGCTTGGTTGGTCGTCCCTCGCCGGCATAGGCCATTGAGCCGCTGGCGTCGAGCAATATGGTGACGCGCAGGTTGGTTTCCTCCTCATACTCGCGAACGTAGTAACGGTCGGTCTTGGCGTACACCTTCCAATCCACTCGCCGAATCTCGTCGCCATGCACATACTCACGATGCTGCGCGAACTCGATGCTCACACCTTTGTGCGGCGAGCGGTGCTGGCCACTGATGAACCCTTCCACCACCTGCTTGGCCATCAGCTGCAGGTTCTTGATGGATTTCAGCTCCTCGGGCCGGAGATAATCAGTGACGCTCGGCATGGCCTGTGGGCCCGGGAAATCAGCGGGCGGGAATTCGGATCGTGTCGTCGGTGGCCACGCGCGGAATGGCCTCGAGCAGCTTGTCGATAATGTTCTCCACGGTGATACCCTCGGCCTCCGCGTGAAAGGTCGGCGCGATACGATGCCGCAGCACTGGATGCGCCAGCGCGGCAATGTCGTCTACCGTCACCTGCGGACGTCCGTTCAAGACCGCACGAACTTTGCCTCCCATGATGAGTTGCTGGCAGGCACGCGGACCAGGGCCCCAGTCAATATACTCCTTGGCCAGCGGCAGTGCATCGTCATCATCCGGACGCGCGCGGCGTACCAATTCAAGCACGTAGTTGGTCACGTGATCGGGCACGGGCACTTTGCGCACAAGCCGCTGACAGGCCTCCACTTCCTTGCCGGTAATGCAAGGCTCCACCTTGGCGGAGAATGCGCCAGTGGTCCGCGCGATGACCTCGCGCTCCTCAGCCTTTTTCGGATAGTCCACTTTCACGAGGAACATAAACCGGTCTTTCTGCGCCTCAGGCAGCGGGTAGGTGCCTTCTTGCTCCACGGGGTTCTGCGTGGCTAACACGAAGAACGGCTCGTCCAGCGGGTAGGTCTTGCCACCCACAGTCACGGAGTGTTCCTGCATGGCCTCCAGCAAGGCAGCCTGCGTCTTGGGTGGGCTACGGTTGATCTCATCCGCCAGCACCATCTGTGCGAAAATCGGCCCCCTCATGAACACTAGGCTGCGCCGCCCTTCCTGGTCATCCTGAATGACTTCCGTGCCGGTGATGTCCGCGGGCATAAGGTCGGGGGTAAACTGCACGCGTTTAAAGGAGAGATCCATTGCCTTGGACAGGTTGCTGACCATGTAAGTTTTGGCCAGCCCCGGCACACCTTCGAGCAGGCAGTGACTGCGGGCAAAGATTGCGATGATCACCTGCTCGATCACCTCGTGCTGGCCAACGATTGCCTTGCCCACCTCGCGCTTCATCGCACCGTAGGCATCGGCCAGCAACTTGGCCATCGCAGCGTCATCACCCTCGCTGAGGTCTCGGTCAAACGCCAAGGAGCCAGAGCCGCGCGATTGCGAGACGTCGGCGGTGATCTTCGGAACGATTAAAAGCGTATTGCACTGCGGGCACTTGATCTGCGCACCGGCCGCCGAGGCGTCAACCGTCAGATCCATCGAGCACGCCGGGCATTTAATGACAATATCCATGACAAGCCTTAACCATAAGGTCGCCCCTATTGTAGCGAAATGCAACCCGGGTTGTCCAACCCGCAGCGATTATTTAAGCGGCTTGAGCGTAAATGGGTCGCGCAGCGGCAGATCGGTTAACGGGCCTTTCGAGAGGGTCTGCAGTTTAATCGGATGATCGGGGTGGCCCTTGAGGATTTCCTGTTTGTTGCCGGTGATAAGGATTACAACCTTTGCGGGATTCAAATATTTCTTTGCCACGCGCTGGACATCAGCCTTGGTGACGGCCGCAACTTTGGCGCGATAGTTTTTGAAGTAGGCGGGGTCAACCTTGCCGCGGCCGGTGAATTCCTCGCCAGCGAAGGTGCCCGCCACCTGTCCCTTGGTCGCAAACGCCTGCGGAAATGTCTGAATGAAGCTGTTCTTGGCGGTCGCCATCTCCTTGTCGGTCACACCCGTGGCGGCGATCTTGCGAATCTCTTCCAGCACAATGGAAGTGGCGTAGAGCACAGTGCGGCTCTTGCTTTGGAAGCCAGCCACGAAAGTGCGCGAGAAATAGGTGCCGCCGGGGAAGACACTGTACGCGCTGTACGCCAAGCCTTCGTCGGAGCGCACGCGGTTGGTTATGCGACTGGTGAAGCCGCCGCCGCCCAAGATGTCGTTCATCACCTGTATGGCATAGTAGTCCGGGTTGTCGCGCGTGATGCCGTTGAGCAGGATGGTGACGCGGCCCTGATTTACGTCTTTGTTCACGAAGTATATGCCCGGCTTGGCGAAGGTCTTGTTGGTGGGCACCGCGCGGGCTGGTTTGCCTTTGAAGGGCCACTTGGCGAAAAGCTTCTCCAGCCGCGCCGTCATGTCCGCACGCTCGAAGTCGCCACTGACGGCCACCACGAAGTTCGCCGGATGAAACCAGTCGCGATGGAACGCCTTTAAGTCGTCCTGCGTCAGCGACTCGATGCTCGCCTTGGTGGGCAGCCAGTTACGGAAGAAATGCTCGCCGTATCCCAGCCGCAACAGGTTGCGGCCTTCCAGTCCGCGCGAGTCGTCGTTGCGCTGCTTCATACCCGAGAGCTGCTGCGTTTTAAAAAGGTCCAGCCGATCCTGCTGAAAGCGCGGCTCCGTCAGCACCTCGCGCAAGATCGCCATGCCTTCGTCGAGGTCTTTGGACAGCATGTTCAGACTCACGCTGCCGGAGTTCTCGCCCACGCTTGAACCCAGTCGCGCCGCCAGAAACGCCAGACGCTCCTGCAGTGCCTCCGCCGTGCGCCCCTTCGTGCCCGCGCTGGCCAGCAGCCCGCCCGCGGCCGCCGCCAAGCCCTCCTTGCCGCGCGGCACCACGTACTTGCCCGTGCGCACGCTGATGGAAATCGACACCAGCGGCAATTCCGTGCTCGGCACCAAGTACGCCACTGGCCCTCCTTTCAACTGTACACGGTAATCCGCACCCACCGGCGGCTCATATTTCAGTTCTGGAAAAACAAGCTTTTCAGGACGATCCGGTATGTCCTGTGAACCATTGTTGGTTGCACAACCAGATACAATCAGGAATGCAACAAGCTGAATGTAAATGAGATCTCTCATCATTATTTCTTCTCCAGTTCACCAATCCGTTTTTTCAAGGCGTTGACCACCACCTTCATCAACGGCGGCGCCTTGGCCCC
>PBPF01000024.1 GCA_002724615.1 Verrucomicrobiales bacterium
CGTGATGCGCGCGATGGCCACCTGCCCCATGTACCGCGCCATCACCGTCCCCTCGCCATTCACGCGCCCCACCGTCACGCGCCCCGCCTTGTCCACCGCNGCNATTTCTCCNTCATTGGAAACAAAATCCGCGAGATCCGTCACATCACGCAGACTGCCATCGGAATACCGCGCCTGCACAATCAGTCGCTGCGATTGGTCACGCCGGTACTCGCGCACCGCCGGAGTCACCGCCACCGATTCCAACACCGGCTCATCCTCGCGCTGGTAAATCATTCCCTCGCGAATCCACTGGAGCAACACCCGCTCNGATTCCGATCCCGGACGAATGCGCTGGCCCCCCTCATGTGGAATCGCCAGCGTCGCCTTCTTCACGATCAAGCTTTCGCTCGGAAACGCCGGGAACACGCGTCGTCCNCGTGCATCCTCCACGATCTCCCGCCAATCGCTCTTGGGNTCGTATGTGAACACGGACAACTTGAAACCGTTTTGCCCATCCGGCTTCGCGTGGCACGAGCCAGCATTGCAGCCCGCCTTGCTAAGGACGGGCAATACGTCGTTCACGAAACTCAACGGCCGGTTTGTCGGGCGCGACGTGACGGTTACCTTAAACTCTCTGCTGTGCGACCCGTACCTTGCAGTGACCATCGCCTCTCCGGGCNNCAGTGCCGTCACCTGCCCGCCGTCGTCNACCGCAGCCACTTCAGGTTTATCGGATTTNAACTTTACGTAATGGGTCACGTCCACCTCACGCCCCTCCAGTGAACCGCTCACCAGCAATCGCTGCCGCCCATCCACCTCCAGCGCTGCGCTGCCGGGCAANAACGAGATACCAGAGACTCTTGGCGCGTCTTCGGGCAGCGACGAGCACCCCGCTACGACCACCAATGCCAAAATGAGTGCCCAGTGTTTCATTTCAATGTCGCCAGCAATTTCCGGTCACGCCAGACATATACCTCCCCGTTGTGCCCGCCAGTCACCACGAGCTTGGCATCCGCCGAGACATCCANCGCATGCAGCCGGCCTGACGCTCCCGTNAGCCTTCCTTCACGCGCGGTGCCCGAACGTTGCGCGCCGTCGTGGCTTTTGATTTCCGTAAACACACGCGCCACGCCATCCTCGCAGGCGGTCACCAGCGCCTTGTCATCGGGCGTCCAGCGCAACGCCGTCACACCGCCCTTATGTACGCGTATTTCTGTAGCCTTCTGNCGTGTCTTCAAATCCCAAACCAAAAGGTCGTGATCCGCGCTAGCGGTGGCCAGCTTGGTCGCGTCCTGGTTAAACGCCACGCCAAACACCGCCCCATGATGTCCTTCCACCGTCACCATCAGCTTGCGCGTAGTGAGATCCCAAACNTTTGCCACCCCATCNCCGCCCGCCGTGGCCAATAGTTTCCCATCACGACTTGCNGCCAGTCCATAAATTGTGTCCCCATGCGCCCGCCATTTTGCCACGGGCTTACCATCCGCCAAATTCCAGCGACGAACCATCCCATTTGATGCTGGCGCACCATCTGCCGTGAAAAGCGTTGCATTGTCTTCCGCGAACCGAAGCGCTGTAACGCGACCTTCCAGCGCGGATAATTCACGCGCCGTTTTCAACTCCTCATCCCAAATTCGCACTACTCGATAACCGCCGGTCGCCAGCCACTTGCCATCGTGACTCCAAGCAATGGATTGCACCGCGTCGCGATGGCCGTCCAGCTTGGCCAGCACCTTGTTGGTTTGGGACAAGTCATGCACCACCACTTGGCTGCCACGCGCGACTGCCAGCCGTTTGGCATCTGGCGAAAGCGCTACTCCCAGCACGGGCGCATAACCCTTGGGCAACACTGACAATTTCTCACGAACCGGTCGCGGGCGGTCTTTCAGCAGCGATGGATCCCACTCTGCGCCGGCATCCACCCAGTCGGACAATGCTTCAATGGCGCGGGGGGAAAGCTGGCCTTTGGGGGGCATATGCGGCTTGGCCGCGGGTTGCAGCACTTGGATGAGCCGGCTCGCGCCCGCCTTGCCGGGGGTGATGACCTTGCCCTCGTCACCGCCCGCCAACAGCCCCTCGCGTGTGGTGAGATCCAGCCCTCCCTTCTCGTCTTCCGGGTTGTGGCACGAGAAGCAATTGGCCTTCAGCAACGACATCGCCTCAGGTGTNCCCGCCCAAAGCGGCAACGTCAGCAGCGTGGTCGTGATGAAAATTAGGGCTTTCATTTTCTTATCACAAAGACACAGAGAGCACCGGGATTGTTCAAAATAATTCTCCGTGCCTCTGTGGTGAATTTTCATTCGATTCGCCGCAGCATCAGCAACCGAAACTCCAGCGCGGTCTTGCCGGGGATTTTCACCGCGCGCAGCGTCAACTCGCCCTTCCCTTTTTCCAGCGCGATGACCCCCATCTTCACCGCACGAAAATCTTTCACGTACGACTCCATCCGCTTCACACGGTCGTTCTCCTGCCCGCGCGCGGGCACCTCGTGCGGCTCGGCAATCGTATATCGCAGACGCGAGCGATTGTGGCTCAGCACCAGCACAGCACCTTCATCGCCACGCGGCACCGCGTAATGCAGCGTCACCTCATAGCGCCCCGCGGAAGCAACCTCCGCCGACCACGTCAGCTTATCATCCGTTTTAGTCCAGTTCGCGAAGTACGAACAATTCGGAAACTTGTTCGATCGCTTGATGCCGCCGTGCGCCGTGGCGTCTCGCGCGGGAATCTGCGTCCATTCAAAGTCCGGATGCGCAATCACAAAAGGCCGATTGTCCTCGCCCAATTCAGTGAGCACCGTTATCTTCCAATGCGCCACTTCCTCGCGCAAGCGCGCGGCCACCTTGGGCTTTTCCTTGCTGATGTCCTTCCGCTGACCGGGATCGTTCACCATGTCGAACAACCGGCCCATGTGCCCGAGGCGAAAGCGTTGCGTGCGCGCGCTCACCTTGCCACGCCAGCAATTCATAATCGTGCGATCCTTCCACTTGGCTTCCTGTCCCAGCAACAGCAGCTTAAGGCTGCGACCGTCGAGCTTCTTTTGGCCCACCACAGGGATGCCTGCACAGTCGGCCAGCGTCGGCAGCAAATCCATTACCGAGGCGATCTGCTTTACATACGTGCCCTTCCGAATCGCCGACGGCCAGCGCACCAGCAACGGCGATCGCACACCACCCTCATCCGTCGACCCCTTGCGCCCCTTCATGCCACCATTCCAGCGCACGCCATTGGGACCGTTGTCATGGAAGAACACGACAATGGTATCCTTGGCCACACCGAGTTGATCGAGCTTTTTCAAAAGGCGGCCGACGTTCCAGTCGATGTTCTCACACATGGCCAGCGCGCAGCGGAGGTGCGGCAGGTTCTCACGGCGCGGGTCGCGGTTGCGCATGGAGATTTTCCTGTCCTTAAACTTATCCCACCAACGATCCGGCACCTGCATCGGCGAGTGCGGCGTGTTGTACGGCAGATAGGCAAAAAACGGTTTGCCTGCCTTGTGACTGCGCTCCATGAACGCCATCGCCTTGTTGGTAAAGTCATCAATACAAAACCCCTCCCCNTTTACATTGCGACCGTTGTGTTCCAACGGCGGGCTGAAGTAATCGCCCCAATGTCCTGAACAGAATCCATAAAACTCATCAAAGCCGCGCCCATTCGGATGGTACGGATACNGCATGCCATTGTGCCACTTGCCGAACGCGCCAGTCGAATAACCGGCNGCACGGAAAGTATCGGCGATCGTTCGCTCATCCAAATCCATCCGCTCGCCCCCCGCCGAAGTGCTGTAAACACCAGACCGCACATGGTATCGCCCGGTCAAAAACTCTGCCCGGGTCGGCGAACAAACCGCACACACAAAGAACCGGTCAAACCGCGCCCCATCGCGCGCCAACGAATCAATATGCGGCGTGGCAAGATCAGTATTACCATTCAAGCNCAAGTCCCCCCACCCCTGATCATCAGTNAGAATAACAACAACGTTCGGTTTGGCGAAGGATGTATACAGGCCAAGAACAATCGACAGCAGTGATATAGCCACTTTCACAGGCGGAGAATCACGCAAAAACGACGAGGGGCAAAGTGAATTCTGGCGGTTCAGCCATTGTTGTCGGACGGTTTNTTCCCTGCCAAAATGAGAGGCAAAAAAAGTAAGGCGGCGGCGAGGGCTCCTACAAAACCTACCGCAGACAGCCAACCAAAATCCACAACCGGCGGAAATGAGGACAATGAAAAAATAGTCATAATGCCGACAAGAATAAAGGTGGTGCTGACAATGGGACGACCTTTGATCCGCAGTGTGCGGACGACGGCTTGGCGGGCGTCCGCACCTCGGGCCTGTTCCGCGCGCCAGTGGGTGATGAAGTGGATGGTGTCGTCCACTGCAATCCCAAAGGCAATGGCNCCGACCATGATAGTGATTGAGTTGAGCGGCACATCGGCCAGTCCCTGCAAGGCGACNACCAGTCCAACTGGAATGATGTTGGCNACAAACGCGATCAACGCAAGTCCTACTGATCGCCAGAGAATGGCGAGCACAATGGCAATGAGCGTGGCCGTGACGAGCGCGCTGCGTCGCTGGCTGTCGACGATTTGGCGGTCTGCTTTCTGAATTTGCTGAATGGCACCCTGCATGGAGACGGTGTATCCGGCTGGCTGGATGCGCCGGGCCTCGTCCTCGATTGCGTTGAGCATCTGGATGTAATCAGTGGAAGGCAGGTCGCGGGTACGGATGACGAGCCATGCTTTNCGCATGGNCTGATCGTAAAGGGAGTCAAGCAAGGGCAACTGGTACCTAATCTCGGGCCGCTCAAATTGCTCGATCATCATGGTGGCACGTTGACGCGGATGGACAAACGCGGGGAGGTGGCCAAAATTTTCCTGCAACACCTGATCTGCGGCGCGTAATAGGCTGCCCACAGAATAGCTCATCGAGACGCCTTCCTGTGTTGCGGCAAACGCCTCAAGTTGGTTGATGAATCGAAAGAATTGAGTGTCGCGAACGCCGCCGTCCGCCCCGGTGTCAATCTCAAGTTTGGCAAAATTGACACCGCCATAGGCATCGTTTAGTTCCTCCAAAGCCTGTCGCGTGTCACTTTGCGGACTAAGAAACTCGACGATGCGAATGTCCGTCCGAATGCGTCCAATGCCGATAACCATCAGCACGACCACGCCCGCAATCACAGCCAGCAGAAAACCACGCCGACGTTGCGCCCAGCAGGACAGCGACTCGCTCCAACCTGCGGTAGCCATGGGTTTCTTCCGCCCACCGATGCCGTCGCCAAGAAGGCGCAACAGGACCAAGCCCGGGCCGAATGTCAGCATGAACAGTAGAACCACTCCCACTGCGCCGAGCAGCCCAAATTCCCGCGTTGGCCGCACCTCGCTGAGGCCCAGAGACAGGAGTCCCACTGCGGTGGTCAGTGCCGCGAACGCGCTGGGTTTAAGCACCTGACCAAGCATCGCGGAGATCGCAGGAAGGCCCGGACGAGCGGCGAACTGCAGAGCGGTGCCAACGTGAATGAGCAATGTCAGGTGAATGCCCGATAACAGTGGGAATAGCGGCGCGGTAAACGGACTGACCCGCGAATCAAGAAGCGGCGCTAACCCAAGCGACACCGCGATGCCCGCCGCTTGCATCACCACCACGAAAACGACCAGCCGCAACGAGAACCGGAATGTTACCAACAAAACAACCAGCAGAATCCCGAAGGCAGCTGGCAAGAACCGTTGTAGGTCGCGCTCCAGGTATTCCATGGTCTCAACTTCACCATGCGGGAACGATAATAGGCGGATGTCGAGTCCTTGGTCACGGAAGGGCTGCAGTCGGCGGGTTACCTCGGCGCAGAACGCCACCTTGTCCTCGCGCGTGACCGGCCCTTCCCTTGCGAAGGCAAATATCATCGCGTGCTTACCGTGCGCATCGACAATCAGGTTGCGGAAGAAGGGATAATTGATTGTCCACTCACGCGTGGCGTTGCGCTCCGCGGCTGTCATTTCTGGCGGCGGCCTGGGAAAAACAGGGCCGAGGTTGAAGTCCACCGCTTTTCCGCCGCCTCGCGCCAGCGCGAACTGGATGGCATCAACTTCCAACCGCACTTTTCTTTCAATGTCTGCCAACGCCTGCTCTCGGACCATCGCCTTCCGCGTGGCATTTTGCTCGTTATTGAAATACGCCGTGATCAAAGGGCGCAGGGGCTCGATGGGTTTCGCAATGCTGCTCCGGAACGATTCCCATTCGTTGCGGACCGTGTTTCCCCAAGCCAACGCACCTCCAGTAATCAATGCAGCCCGACCGGCCATCTTGGCCTGCAGCGTGGTCTTTTCAAACACGCCAATGTCGGGGTCCTGCAGCCTTTGGTAATCCCCGGCCAGAGGTGGCCCATGTTCAACCAGTACGTTGACAAAGTTTGCCGAACTGGTCTTGAGCCGGGCCCAGTCGGGCTGTCCAAATTCATTCAATTCGTGAAACCGAGCCCTCTCTTCCAGCACCGCACGGATTCGTGGCCCGTCAAAGACGAACCGGGGCCGAACCATGGACGAAGCCAAACTAAAGTTGTGATCGAAATTTTCAATTTCCATCAACGACTGACTGATTGCCGTGATGTCTGCGACCGTCCCCGGAGAGAAGACATCATCAGCCCGCAAGCTCACCAGCACCGCCACTGAATCACCACCCAGTGTGTTGGCCAACTGTCCGTCGGCATCTTGAAAACTCGACAAACTTCGCTGGTCNCCCGCCAACAGGTCGGCCATCTCCGAGTGCACCCGAAAATCCCCCAGACGCGCNAGGAAGGGCAGACAGGCAAAGATCATCACCACCCCGAAGACGATGAATGGCTCAGCCGCCGGNTCTTTTGAAGAGGAACCCACCGCCCGCTTTTAGGCGCGCGACNGCGCGTTGGCAAACCTCGATTGTCCGCCTACCGCATTAACANATCCAGCACCGCCGCGCTCATGGCCGTGACGCCCGTGGTGATGGTGGGCTCGGGGTCCGGCGCGAAAATGGACGAATGCAGCGAAGGCAAGGGCTTGCCCGTCGCGCGCGCGCGCTGAACCACCGCCGGACTGATCGAGCCGAGACGAAACATGTAAATCGGTATCTTGTGCCTTGTCGTGCCATACCGCCCAAAGTCCTCACCGCCCATCGTGGGCTTGCGCTCAATTAAAACATCCTTGCCGAACCATTCCGCAAACACGCCATTGACCCGCTTCACCAGCGCAGGGTCGTTGTATGTCGCCGGCGTAAACTCGTCCTTTACCTTCACGACAGGCATCCGNCCNTTCGGAACGCCNGCCGCCTGAGCCTGCCCGAGGCAAATGCGCTTAATGGAGTCAATGAGATGCAACCGCACTTTGGACGAGTACGAGCGCAACGTAAGCTGCAGGTGNACGTCGTCCGGGATAATGTTGTGTTTCGTGCCGCCATGGATGCTGCCCACCGTCACCACCGCCGGCTCCAGCGGATGAATTTCGCGGCTAACAATCGTCTGCAAGTCCAGGATGATCTTGGCCGCCAACACGATCGGGTCCTTGGCCGACTGCGGCTGCGACCCATGCCCGCCCGTGCCGCGCACAGTGATATCGACCGAGTCCACGTTGGCCATCGCAAAGCCGCTCGTGTAGCCCAACGTACCTGCCGGCTGGTCGTGGCTGACATGCAACGCGAGGCAATAGTCCGGCACTGGATACTTTTCAAATAATCCCTCCGCGAGCATCGCCTTCGCCCCNGCGCCGCGTTCCTCCGCCGGCTGCGCGATNAACACCAGTGTGCCGCTCCATTTATCCTTCAACGCGGTGAGCACTCGCGCTGCGCCCACCCAGCACGTCATGTGCACGTCGTGGCCGCACGCATGCATTGTCGGCACCTCCACGCCNCGCTCATCGGTCGTCTTCTGTTTGCTCGCGTACGACAAGCCTGTCGCCTCCAGTACCGGCAATGCGTCCGTATCTGCCCGCACCAACACAGTCGGCCCTTTGCCNTTCTTGAAAACGCACACCACTCCGTGCCCTCCCACCTTCTGTGTCACTGCAAACCCCAACTCCCGCATCTCCGCCCCAAGCCGCAGTCCTGTTTTTTCCTCTTGGAACGATATCTCCGGGTGAGAATGCAGATGTTTATACAATTCAAATAGTTTTTCATATGAACCCGCAACTCGCGCCTTCACGGCCTTTTGCAAGGCCGGCTCCGCGGACAACCCGGCGAAAACTGGAAACAACAGGAAAAAGGGAATTCGTTTCATGGCGAGCACTGTAACCTCNAACCCAACCTCAATCAACCCGCCAACCCCGTCCCATCACGCAGGCTACAATCCGGAATCACCAATGGGACAAAACAACTAACAATGCAGTTGCGTCTCCAGCACCATGNCTCATACACTGAGTCAGTTCACCCCAGTCCACCCATTATGAAAAAGCTNCTTCTCTCCGTCGCTCTAACTCTTTCCACTGTCCTGCTGGCTGCACCGCCTTTACCAAAGGATGACATCGCGGCCGGACACTTGAAATGGGCGGGGCAATCTTCNGGTGTCGCGGTTGTGCTACACAAAGTTTCGCCAACCCCGGGGTTGCACGCAGCGGATTTGGCTAGACGTGGGTTGACGGTTTATTTCCAGTCGCCGGATTTATCGGTTGTCAACAAGGTACGCAAGGCAGCGGATCAGGCGGGACTGCTCGGGAAAAGCATATTCGCTGAACAGAGTGCGCTCGATCGCATTTGCCTTGCGGATAATTTGGCGGACTTTGTCCTGAACGGCTCGGGAAAAGTTAAGGCCACCGAAAAAGAAATACTGCGCGTGCTTCGGCCCGGCGGACGCGTCTGGCACGGCAGCGGCAAGGAACTGGTAAAGCCAGTGATGAAAGGTGCGGATTCCTGGAGTCATCCGTTTCATGGGCCGGATAATAATCCGCAGTCGACTGACACGGTTGCGCGCGCGCCGTATTTGACGCAGTTCATCCAAGCGCCGAAATTCAGTCCGATGCCGCAGATCACCGTGGCGGCGGGCGGGCGCGTGTACCGCGCGTTCGGGCACATCGCGCACAAGGCCAATCAGAACCCGATGCTCAACACGCTCATTTGCGCCAGTGCATTCAACGGTATCATCCACTGGAAACGCAAGCTGACGCCGGGGTTCATGATTCATCGCAACACGTTGGTGGCCACCGAAGATGCGTTGTACATGGGTGATCATGAATCGTGCAAAATCATTGATGCGGCCACCGGAAAGGTGCGCGATCAGATTGTCATTCCCAAGGGCGTGGGCGACGGGCCGACATGGAAGTGGATGGCGATGGTGGACGGCACGCTGTACGCGCTGGTGGGCCATCCGGAAATCAAGGTGGACACGGTGCCGTCCAACCGGCCGGGCCTNGGCCATTGGCCATGGGGCATGTGGCAGGGGCACGATTATAAAAACCCAAAGACGAATTTCGGCTATGGCCGCACGTTCGTGGCGATCGATTTAAAAACGAAGAAAATCAAGTGGCAGCATTCGGAGAAGGACTACATCGACGCACGCGGCGTGTGCATGCGCAACGGGCGCATCTATTATTACAGCCCCAACAAGGCGCTCTCGGCACTGGGCACGGATGGCAAGCCGNGCTGGAGCAACACGAGCAAGGCGCTGCTGGAAGCCATCGCGCCACATAGCCGCGCGCAGCATTACATCACCGGCTATGCGACGACCACTTACATCAAGTGCACCGACGATGAGATTTTCTTTGCCGGTCCTGTGCGGCCCAATCTCGTCAGCGCCTCCACGAAAGACGGTCGGTTGCTCTGGCAAAAGAAGGGCGGCGGTAACGTGCAACTGGTGCTTCGCAAGGAAGGCATCTTCGCCGCCGGCGCGCAGCGTTCACAAGGTGGCTCCATTCTGGAGTACGGCACGGGCAAGGTGAAGAGCATGATGCCTTGGCGNCGCGCCTGCACGCGCGCAACGGGCAGCATCGACAGCGTCTTTTTCCGCGCCAGCGGCGGCACGGTGCGCATGGANGTGCCGAGCAACACCGCCCAACACATCGCTCCCATGCGCCCGCCGTGTCAGGACGGCGTCATCATTTCCGACGGACACCTTTACTGGGGCCCATGGATGTGCGGCTGCCAGCTTTCGCTCTACGGGCACATCAGTCTGGCATCCGCCGGNGACCAATTGGCCAGCCCCGGCAGCGCGCGCCCACAACANGAGGCNGGCGAAGGCGACATCAATAACGTCGACCAGTTAAAAAAGAGCCAAGGCGGCTGGGCCGTTTATCTCGGCAACAATCAGCGCACCGCCACCACCNCACAGCCGTTGCCTGCGGGTGTGCAGGAGGGGTGGCAATTTAAATCGCCCAGCGGCGCAATGCCCACCGCGCCGGTTACCGCCGGCGGACTCACCTTNATCGCCGACCGCAGCGGCGTCATCCGCGCCTTTGACCGCGATGGCAAAGTGAAATGGGAGCAGTACACCGGTGGCGCAATTTATTTCCCGCCCGCCATCGCGCATGACCGCGTGTACACCGGCAGCGCCGATGGCCGGGTTTACTGCCACGAGGCCGCCACCGGCCGCAAGCTGTGGAGCTATCGCGTCGCACCCACCGAGCGCTGGATCGCCGTCTTCGGCAAACTCATCTCCACATGGCCCGTCGCCGGTGGCGTGCTGGTGGAGAACGGTACCGTCTATGCCGCCGCAGGCATTGCGCATTACGACGGCACGCACGTCGTTGCGCTGGACGCTGTCACCGGAAAACTCAAGTGGCACAACGACGCCAGCGGCGCCATNAATGAGAAGGTGAACAGCGGCGTGAGCATGCAGGGCAGCATGTTCCTGCAGGATGGCAAGCTCTGCTTTCTGGGCGGCGGCGTGCAGGAGGTGGCACAGTTCGACCTCAAGGACGGCAAGTGCCTGAACACCCCCATCGAGAANGTGAGCGCCGGTTATAGAACAGCGTTTTATCCNTACTACCCNGAGTACGGCAATTANGTCTCACTCGACCACACGCTGCCCGACGGCCGTTCGCTGGTGTTCGACGCCAGCTACGAGGGCAACCGTTTCAACTGGCTCACGTTGCTCGACCCGCTGCCCTCCGGTGTGGCAAAGCTCACCAAGGATCGCGCGCGCTGGAATCAACGCCGCGGATTTGCCCAGCAGCGCAAGGTCCTGTGGAACGACAAGCAATCCCGACGCTTTGCCAGCTTCATTGTCGGCAAGAAAAACCTCATCGCAGCCGGTGACGTCGGCAACGACCAGAAAATCCCCTTCCTCGCCTCCATCAACCTGGAGACCGGCCAGAACAACTGGGTCCACCGCCTCCCCGCACAGCCCATCAAGGGAGGTACTTCCATCGACGGCCTCGGCCGCATCCTCGTGACGCTGGCGGACGGAACAGTGATTTGTTACGAGAAGAAATAAGCTGCAATCGGAAGACCAGNCCGCGAGTCCTGCCGGGCCATTGTGCGNCCAAATCAGCTCCGAACCAAAAACTCTTCCACCACCGCCNCGTCCAGCTCGATTCCCAAGCCGGGGCCGGTGGGGACTTGGGCTTGGCCATCATTGATAGGCGGCAGGGGCTTGACCAATCTACGCAGCAGAGGCGAGGGGCGCAGGCAGTATTCGGTGAGAGTGCCGTGGTCGGTGGCGGCCATCCAGTGAAGTGAGGCAGCGAGGTTGATGCCGGTGCTGAAACAATGCGGCACAACGCGGCGGTTGGCATCGGCGACCATCTGGCTGACCTCGCGGCAGACGGTGAGACCGCCGCAAAAGGCGACATCGGGCTGAATGACATGCACGCCGCGCTCGATAAGATCGGCAAAGTCCCAAGCGGTCACATCGCCTTCCCCGGCAGCGATGGGCACGGGCGACTTGGGGCACAACTCAGCATAGCCTTTGCGATCATCCTGCGAAAGCGGCTCCTCGAGCCANGTTATATTGAACGGTTCAAGCNACCGCGCGCGCTCAAGGGCCGTGGTCCAGTCCCACGCATGNCCGGCGTCGACCATCAACTCACGGTCATCGCCCAGAACCTCGCGCGCGGCACGGACGTGAGCGAGGTCAGTGTCGGCGTCNTCGCCAAATGGCCCCCAACCAAACTTGACGGCAGTCAGGCCCTGAGCGACAGCCTCGGTGGCGAGCGCCGCAGTGTCCTCGGGCGTTGTCCCGAAAAGATAGCTGGCATAGGCACGAACGGTTGTGCGCTGAGTGCCACCAAGCAATTCGCTGATCGGCTGACCCTGTGCCTTGCCCAGCAGGTCCCACACCGCGATGTCCGCACCNCTGAGCGCGTGGATGGCCGCGCCGCGCCGGCCGTATCGGTTTGTGTGATAATAGAGATGCTGCCAAAGGCGNGCGGGATCATCGATTTCCTGNCCGAGCAACAAGTGCCGCAAGCCATGCCGGCGCTCGGCCGAACGGGGCGCGTCGAAGCACGCTTGGCAGACATACGACTGGCTGGTGACCTCGCCAATGCCGGTGAGTCCATCGTCGGTGTGCAGCCGCACGACAAGCACGTCCTGCGTGCCATCGGCAATTTCCGCGACATCCGGCAAGCGCAAGTGAAGGGTGTCGACCTGAGTGATTTTCATCGATGCGGCAGGGACACCGCTTGATCCCACGGCATCGGGATGGTGGGCTTCCGCGCGTGTGCCTCGTGGCGAGTGGGCGGCGACTGAGCGTGCCATTCGTCGATGAAGCCGCACAGGTTCTTGACCGCTTCCTCAAACGCGACCTTGCCTTTCTCGGCGGTGGCAAGTTCTGCTGCGCCCAGCACGCCAGTCTCCGAGTAGCTCGCCGTCCAGCTGGTGATTTCCACGCAACCCTTCGCATACAGGTCATTGAAGCGGTAGGGCGACTTGTCCAGGTTGAACGAGATGTCGCCGGACTTGATCTTGTCCTGCCGCACGTTCTCCGGCTCGAGATGCAGATACATCGCCGTCTCCAACTCACAGGCGTGAGCGATGCCGCCGATCTCGCTCTCGCGCCAGTTGGGCAGGAAATCAGGATCGACCTTCAGCAAGTTCCACCACGCACACAGGCCGCACTCCGCGTCGGTCTCAAGATTGCAACGGCGCGCGGCGAGGTCGAGGTTGGGCATGTTCGAGCCATGGCCGTTAAGCAGCAGAATTTTTTTAAAGCCGTGATAGGCAAGGCTCTTGGTGATGTCCAACACCTGCTCAATAAAATGCTGGTAATGCACATTGATCGTGCCGGGAAAATCCATCACGTGGCCGGTGTAGCCGTACGACACACTCGGCAAAACCAACGCCTTCTCCGCTCGCTGCCGGCCCGCCTCCAGTGCCACGCTGTTGGAAAGCAACATGTCTACGTCCAGCGGCAAGTGCGGTCCGTGTTGCTCCACCGCGCTGCAGGGCACAATGCAAACCTGCCCCGCCGCAATGGCGTCATTAATTTCCGGCCACGTCAATTTCTCGTAACGATGCTCAGTAAGATGCTTGTCGCTCATGGTGCTTGGGGTTGGGGAAGGTTAGGCGGCGGCTTGACGGGATGCAACCTCGGGTTGAATTCCGGCCTTGATCCCCGGCTGGGCGACGTAGAGAATCGACAGAAGTACTGATCAAAATGATAATCCGCGTTCTGTAATGGCCGAGGTTTTTGACAAGTTAACCATCACGACCGACGACCTTGGCGAGGCGAAGGAGACAGCACCTGCCGCTGTGACAGCGCCAATGGCCCCGACGGGATTAGAAGAATTCCGAGGATGGGTTGAGGTGTTTGAAGAGGCAGGATTCGTGGTGGCCGCGTTGGAGATGGAGGCTGGAGGGGGTCAACAGCTGGTCGCACATTTCCGCGTGGCACACGACGCGGGGCGCGCAGCGCAACAACGGTTGCTGGAACGGCACGCGGACAAGCCGGTGGCGGCGATGCTGGAAGCATTGCTCGGCGCAGCGGATTTGGCGGCATCCACGCACTTGGACAAGCTGCAGTTGGCGGAATTCATCGTGGAGATGACGTCGCCGCCAAAGGTGCGGGTGGCGTGGCGCGAAGAAGTAACGNTTCAGGCAGGCGCAGNCAAGGCTGTCCGTGCCAAAGTTGTTGGCACCAAGGCCACAAAGGCCAAGGAAACCAAGGCAAAGGCAGTGGANGCTAAAGTCGTCGGCNCCGCGTCCTCGAAAGCCGTGGAGGCCATCCCGGTGCGAACCGCGAAGAAAAAGCCTGCGGGGGACTGACTTCAGTAATCCAGAATCTTGGAAGTCCGTTCGCCACCANCGGATCGGCCGGTGATGTGGATTTTCCGATTTGGCCGGAAGGTCAATTTCATCTCCTGCAGCTTGGGTTGCGGGTGGATTTTCTTGAGAATGCGATCCCNAGTGCTGTCGCGGACTTGCCAGACACAAAGGAACTTGCCGCCCTCAGCAGTAACGACATGATGCTCTTCGCGAGAGCTGTCCTCAACGAACTTTTTCTTCACTATTGCTTCATCTCCCAAATGCTGGGAAAGACTGGTGATAAACGGACTGCCNGGTTCACGGCTTAACGGAAAAGCTTTAACGGGCACTAAAAATCCAGCCGNGTGTTGTTTGAGATCATTTAATTTCCCTCCAGACAACATCTCTGAGACACGGTCGGATTTGGAGGAAGTGGCACCCCAAAAATCAGTCAGCCATGCGGAGGACATCCAAGCGGTCAACAAAATGGCACTGGTGGTACCAAGCAGAGGTCGCCAACGAATCANGAGGCCGGNATTGGTGGGCTGCAGCCATGGGCCGGTTACTGGTGCGGCTTTNTCCTCNCTGGTGGATGTTCGTGCCTCGGGATAAAACATGAGCGGCAGAAAGAAATTCATGTAGTAATAAAGGCCANCGAAGACCGGCAGAGTAAGCAGCATGGGCAGGAAGAATAAGGAGATTCGATCTCCCCCTTCCAGATTACTCGACCACCCCAAGATTACACTGGCAGCCANCAATGCCATCAACCAAACGTTGAACGGGGTGAGACTAACCGCGTTCAGCAAACCGGATGTATTTTGCCGAGCACGAAAATCCGCCTGCATGGGCAAGGTGATGGCGCCGTGATGTTGCTGTATCAGCGCGCCGAGGGCGGCTACTGGAACCCCAATCGCCAGCGTGTAAAACACCCAAACCAGGATTGGGTTGTTCAGGGAATTAACAGCAGCAGCCTCGTGTGGCAGCACGGTAAACATGGCAAACAGTGTGCCCAGCAAGAGGATAACCCGCGACTGACGCATCAACAGTCGAGCAAAGGGAGTGGGTTTACCATCGTTTTTCGTTTCCTTGGGAAATAAGTCCAGATTCGACGTGCTGCGGCCACGGTGAGATATGTATGAATACACTTTCGAGACTACAAAAAACAATATATAGAAAACCATCAACACTATGGCCTCCGTTTTTGTAGAGAAATCTGCCCACCNGGGCAACAGGCCAAAAAAGACCGAACAAGCCAAGGCAAGGATCCAGCTTAGGCCTAAGACCTGTGGAAGTTTATGACTAAAGTCCTTCATAGATTCTGAAACTAAATAACTAAAAGCACCACAACATATCGCAAACACCACGAGCCCAAGGATAGTCACCTGATCGGTCGCGCGACCCGGATGCGGCCAATCCGCTCCGATAAAACCAAGTGTCACCAGATAGGCCAATCCCAGTGACCACCAACAAAACATCGCCGTATCTCNNTTCAGATAATCCGGAAACGCCTTGCGGCGATANGCCGTCTTACCATCCATNACACACACTGNACGCGGCTTGAATGTCAGGAAAAAAATCTGAGCGATGGGCTCCATAAATTGGTGCGCATAAAACCAGATCACAAGTAGGAAGCCAAAGGCCCACCACCCGCCAATGAACTGCGACAGCAACAGCCAGCAAAATACCACAAACGGCAGCACGACAAACACGTTGGGCAAATCGGTCCGACGGATCATCCGGTTGGAAGGCACATCGATGTTCANCTGCGGCAGTGAATCCATATCCAACGAACCCAGAAACGATANCAGCACGAGTGCCATCAAAAGACTGNCNTAAACAGGNAAATCCGGAATCAGTACCGGGCCATAGAAATGAAACAAGAAGGTCAGCAACACGAGATGTGGTGCCTTACGAACTGGAAACCCATACGTGTGATGAAAAAACTTNGCGTCCTTTGAAATCTTTTTCGGCAGAGGGCGACCGTCGTAGAACAAAGCGGGCAAAACCTTGAAGCCAAGCCGTTCCAGGAAAACCACCAGAATGGCCGCCAATGGGATGCCAAACAACAATGACCGGATCAAGGCGACGGCAACCCAGTCGAGCCGNTGTTCCGCAATAGCGCCTCCGGCAGGTGTCCAACCCCAAATATAAGCTTCATTGGCCAAGATCATGCCGATCCACGCGCCAAGAAAGAGGATAAAGGAATAGCGTTGGGTGAACTGACCAACCCCGCTAAAGAAACCAACGGATGGCCTTGCACCGGAATCTATCACCGCTGGTGCCGAGGTTTCCCGTGCCAATGCCCATTGGCGATAGCGGTATACCGCGAACGCCAGCAGGCCAACGGTCACGAGGAATAAGACTGACTGNAATACCCAGGGTGTAATGGATGCGGGCGAAGCCCTTGGTGGAGAGGCAAGGAGGGAAACGTTGGGTAATCCTGCGCCCTCGGCCTTTTGAAACCACTGATCGGCCGCATCCGCGTTGGGCGACAGTCCGGCCAGNCCATCCCGGTGGCAGATACCCAAGTTTAACATCGCCATCGGATGGCCAGCGTCCGCGGCTCGTTGCCAGTTTTCCAACATCACTTGCGCNTCTGCAGGATTATCGAGTTGCTCAGAATGGAAACAGGCGACCTGATAGAAGGCCTCGACGTCGCCATCCTCCACCAGTTGGGATAAGGCGGTGGGGATCACAGCAATCGGCTGGCCCACAACCTTTGGCACCGGCTCGACCTTTGTTGGTGGCTCAACTTTCGTTGGCGGTTGAGGCTTTTCGGGCGGATCGCCGGACTCTTTCGCGACGGGAGGCTCTTGCTCCTGCGCGGCGTCGTCCGAGCGCCAACTGGACACGCTGGAGACGAGCAGCCAAATCAAGCCGGTTAAAACCAACACAACGCCCGCGGCAATACCCGCCCAACGAACCCATTGCATCCAAGGCAACGGTTCGCGTGGTGGCTCAACCTTGGGCTCAGGTGCCACTGGCTCAGGTGCCACTGGCTGAGGTGGCGTTGGCTCGGGCACCAAAAGGGGTGCGGTCACGCGGGCTTTCTGGAAGCGGTCACGCATGGCCGCCACGTCGATCCGGCCGGGATCCTTCACTCGCACCCGGAGGCGCTTGGGCTTGGGACCGACTGGCTCAGCAAGCGGCACGGTTTACGAGGTGCGACCGAAGGTGTCCCAAAGCTTNTCGAACATTCCAGCGAAGGATTTCAGCAGGCGNGGATCACCACTGAGGATGAAGTTTTCCTCGTTGTCGGAGGCAGCGGAGCGGGTCCAGTTGTAGCTACCGGTGAGCAACAGGCGATGGTCGAAGATGGCNAACTTGTGGTGCATGTGATGCTGGGTGTTATCAACCCGGCAATCAATGCCGCGTGAGCGGAGATGCGCAATATCGGAGCCCTTGTCGAAGGCCTTGTCATCGTCGGAGATGACACGCACGCGCACGCCACGCTGGTCGGCGCGCAGGATGGCGTCGGAGATGCGATTGTCAGTGATAGTGAAAACGCAGATGTCCACAGTTTGGCGGGCCTCGGCAAGTAGAGTGGTGATGCGGCCAACGCAGTCGTCATCGGGACTAAACCAAGCCTCGGCCTCTACTCTGTTGGCGTCGGAACCGATNGGTTCAGCAGGATAAAAGGCCTTGATGACAGCCTCGAGCCACTCGAGTGCAAGGCGACGCTGCTCAGGGTCACCTGTGGCCATGGTGTCGCTGGCGACATCGAAGGCAATACTGCGGTAAAGGGCGCGTTTTTGGTCATTAACGCCGCGGCCGCCGAGGAGTTCCTTGAGGGCGTCGCGCTCCTGCCGCTGCAGACGGCCGTCCTCAAGCGTTTGCTGAAGGTAGTTTTTGACCTCGTGGTCTTTCATAAGGGAGTTGAAGAATTCTAGGCGACTGTATTGAGATTGCCAACCATATATGCAAATTGGGCTTTTCTTTCGCAATGACAAGGCACAGAATGGGNNCGACCCCGTGCGATTGGACTTGTTTTAAACTAAACGGAGAAAAACCATGGCATTGAGCTTCATCAAGAAACTGAAGGACAAGGCGGAGAAAATCCGCACGACCATTGAGGAGGGTACCAACACGCTTAAGGAACTGCGCTCAGAAGTGGAAGGCACGGTGAACCAGCTGAAAGCGGACAGCGAAGAAAAGCTAATGGACACGGTGACCGAGATCCAGGAGTCGGTGAACGTGTTTGAGGAAGCTGGGTATGAGTTGGTGGGGCTGCGGATGGAGATGGGGTTCAACCCGAAAGTGGTGCCGAGAATCCACCGGGTACTNGAGATCAGTGACCGCGATTTTGACAAACTAATCGAGCAGCACGAGGANCGGGAAGTGGTCAGNGCACTNCTCAAGGCGCTGCGCAAGGCAGAACAGCTGGAGGACAAGGTTAAGATTCCGAACCTTGAATATGACAGCGTGGAAATCGAGGTGGGCGTGGTGCCGGCAGTGCACATCAACTGGACACGACCCGCAGCAGCAACTTCAACCCGCACCATGCCCGCGGTTGCCGCAAAACCCAAGCCGGCTGCAGCCGAAGAAGAAGAGGAATCGCGGCTGAATATCAGGGAATTTCAACGGACAAAACCGCGCTCAGAAACGGAACCAGAGGATGAGACGGAAATCGTCCTGCCAGAACCGGATGAGGAAGTTGAAGCTGAAGCCGCGCCTCAACCAGTNCCCGCACANACGACGGGTGAAACGGACAGCTTAAAGAAGTGGATGAAATTCCCGAAGGTTCGTTAAACGGACCAGCCGTCAGGCGGCAGGNGGCGGGTTCTCGCCTTCCTCCTCCTCGGCGGCCTGTTGCTGGAGGGCCTCAATCTGTTTCATGATTGCCTCGAACATGGCGTCGGTGTTGCCGATGAGGTCCTTGTTCAATTCCAACACAGTCTCCGGNCCTGCGTCATCAGCCTTATCCCGTAGTTCCTTGAGGCTGTCGCGGTTCTGCGAAAGCACCTCGCGCAGGCCAGCCATGGAGTCCTGAATGGTCTCAACCTGGGCAACAAATTTTTCCTCGCGAGCGGCGGCAACAGTGTCCTGCATTTGCGCGCGCGATTCGGCAATGTCGTTGCGCAATTCAGTAAGACCCTTTTGCAGGTATTCAGCCAAGGCGGCTGACTCGGCAACAGCGCCAGTAGCCTGCTCCCCGGCTGGCGTGACGACCTGCGTGGCTGGCTTTTGCTGGAGATAACCCTCCACGGCGGCACGCAGGGCAGTGAGGTTTTCATTGATGCCATCGAAATCCGTCGATGCGCCGCCTTCTGCAGGTTGCGCCAAGTGCTCAGTGACGGCCTCACGCAGGGCGTTGAGGCTGTCGGCAACGGGCCCGATATCGATTTGGGTCGGCCGCGGATTGCTGACAGCGTCGGAAATAGTGCGGTCGATATTCTTCAGACCGCTTTCGAAGAGGGACAATTGACTAACCACCCGGCCAACGGGATCGCCAGTGTCGGCACCCTGTAAAAACTGGTTGCGACCGTAAGTCTCCTTGATCTCCTCCCAGCGCGCGCGTTCCTCGTCGGTTAAAACGCCGATCAGCTCCCTGAATTTCAGCATGTTGGCCTCTGTGCCGGTCGTCAGTGTCTGACTCTCTCCTTCGTAGTGGCCAATAATGAGATCCTGTACCTCCTCGTCGTTCATGATGGCCAGAATCTTTTCCGCCATACGGTTCATATTACGGTAACTACCCTGCATTTTGAAGGCCGGCTCTTTGCGGAACTCATCGGCCATACCGGCGGACTCGATATACATCTGGTTCACCTTCAACACCACATCACGCACGGTGATCATCTTTTGGAGCACAGCAATGATCTCCTC
>PBPF01000025.1 GCA_002724615.1 Verrucomicrobiales bacterium
GCTGGGGCAATGCTCTCAATTTTCCCACTGTTTTCGGCGTCGGCGGTCCCGGTGCGGCTGCGTATTGCATTGGCGGGGTTCATTAGCTTGCTGGTGATGCCCACGTTGGGTGCGCCGCCGGTGGATCCCACCCATGAGACACTCCTAAGTCTGACTGGTCTGTTACTGCGCGAGGTGGCAATTGGGTTGCTGATGGGCTGGCTGTGCAGGTTGCTGAGTTTCACGATGGCCCTAGCAGGGCATTTTATCGCCTCGCAGATCGGTTTGCAATTGGGGGGCATGATTGCACCAGGCGAGGAGCAACCGACAGAGACGGTAGGCATCATCCTGCAAATGCTGGCGATAATGCTGCTGGTGACGATGGACATGCACTACGCGTTGTTGATCGGTTTTCAGCAGTCGTACCACGTGCTGCCAGTGGGGGCAGGGATGTTGTCGGAGTTGTTGTTCGATGACGTGACATTGATCGCGGGTCGGACATTCCTGATAGCAGTGAAAATCGCTGCGCCGATCATCGCGGTGGGCATCGTGGTGAACCTACTGTTGTGCATGCTAGCGCGGGCGGTACCGCAGATGAACGTATTCATGGAGAGTTTCGGCATACGACTCTTGATCGGCACGATGTTGCTGGGGTCGGTGTTTAACCTAGCGGCACATGAGATTGCGACGCACCTAAACCAGTTGCCCAGCGACTTTATCAATTTGGTGCGTCTGTTGGCGGGAGGATAAGCGATGGCAGAAAGCGAAAGCGGCCAGGAGAAAACGGAACTGCCAACGCCGAAACGTTTGCAGGAACTGCTAGAGGCAGGCCAGTTCGCAAAGAGCCAAGAGATCCAGACGGTGTTCCTGATGGCGGCGGGACTGATCATCCTAACGATGATGCTGCCGCGCATCATGGAGGTGTTTAAGATTTACATGGCGGGAACGTTTTCTCAACTGGCGGCGACGCGTGTTTCCCAGGAGTCGTTTCCAGCATTGTTTGAGAATTTCATGGGCATGGCGGCGACGTGCTTGTTGCCAGTGATGATTGGGGCTTTCCTGGCGGGACTGATGGGTGGCGGGGTGCAAAGCCGGTTCCAGTTCACGCCCAAGGCCTTAAAACCAAAGTTAAGCAAGCTCAGCCCGATTAAGGGTTTTAAGAACATCTTTAGTAGTCGGTCGCTGGCAAAGCTGGTCGTGGCAATCGCAAAGTTCACTGTGCTTTTCGGGTTCACCTACCCTGTGATCAGAGACGTGCTAGATGACCCGATTTTTCATCAGTCCACGGAGTTCAGCTACCTGATTGTGTTTATGGCGGATACAGCCTTGGCGGTGACCATTCGGGTGCTGGCGGGGATGGTGGTGATTGCGGCTGGCGACTATGCATATCAGTTATGGAAGAACGAACAAGATAGCATGATGACCGTGCAGGAGACGAAGGAGGAGACGAAGAACACCGAAGGTAATCCTGAGGTGAAAGGGGAGGTGCGGAGGCGGCGACGGCAAATGTTGCGCGAACAGGTGCAGAAGGAGATTCCCGATGCCGATGTGGTGGTCACCAACCCGACCCACTTGGCGATAGCACTGAAGTATGACCGTCAGTCGATGGGCGCGCCAAAGGTGGTTGCCAAGGGCGCGCGTTACAACGCCGAACGAATTAAGGAAATTGCACGCAAGCATGATGTCCCGATCGTGGAGAACAAGCCAGTGGCACGTTTGTTGTTCAAGAACTGNAAGGAAGGACAAGAGATNATTCCTGAGCTGTTCGCGGCGGTGGCNGAGATACTGGCGCACGTGTACCGCGTAAATCGGTATCGGTACTACAAAAAGGGCATGGATATGCCAAATTAGGCCGAAATGTGGGAATTTTTTANAAAACAGGCAATTTGGACGAAATGGCACTCGAATTGCTGTGAAGTAGGCGGGCAGGAAGGATTCCCGCCTGATTGGATCCAAGACATGGACGGAACGAAAACCGCGAAGGCCGCCGACGAGGGACGGAGGGATGTCCCGCGTTGTGGTGTTTTTGCCTTTAACGCATGAGCACTGCCGCCAAGCCTCTAGCCAAGAAACCCGCATGGGCGGAGTTTGGCCTGATTGCATTCATCTTCAGCGTGCTGCTTTGGATGGTGCTGCCGCTGCAGCCTTGGATGTTGGATTTCCTCTTGGCGCTCTCCATTTCGTCGGGCCTGCTGGTGATGTTGGTGATCATCTACATCCGCGAGCCATCCGAGTTCACGAGTTTTCCAACACTGCTGCTGATCATCACGCTTTTCCGACTTGGTATCAACGTCGCTTCAACGCGATTAATCTTGGGCGAGGCTCAAGCGGGGCAGATTATTCAATCATTTGGCCAAGTGGTGGTGCAGGGCAATTATGTGGTGGGCTTNGTGGTGTTTGTCATTCTGACGGTCATCAACTTCGTGGTTATCACCAAGGGCGCTGGTCGCATCGCGGAAGTGGCGGCGAGATTTACGTTGGACGCGATGCCAGGCAANCAGATGGCGATCGACGCTGAGTTGAATGCCGGCCTGATCAAAGAGGATCAGGCGCGNAAGCGGCGCGATGACTTGTCGAAGGAGGCGGATTTTTATGGCTCAATGGACGGTGCGAGCAAGTTTGTGCGTGGTGATGCTATCGCTGGCATTCTCATTACGTTGGTGAACATTCTCGGCGGCATCGGCATCGGCGTGATTCAGAAGGGGATGGACGTAAACACGGCGCTGGAGACATACACGGTACTGAGCATTGGGGATGGCTTGGTGTCGCAGATTCCGGCTCTGGTGATCTCGACTGCGGCCGGTATCCTCGTTACACGCGCGGCGGAGAAACAGAGCCTTGGCCAGACGTTGACCGCGCAGTTGTTTTTCCAACCCAAGGTGCTGCAGGCATTGTCATTCACGATGCTGACCCTGGCGGGTTTCTCGCTGTTTTCTGGTATGCTGCCTTGGTTCCCCTTCCTGTGCATGGGGCTGCTGTTTGGGTTCATGCACCGAACTTTTCTGCGAAAAGGATATTTCATGTTGCAACCGGCAGGTGGCCCAGATGCCGACCCGGATGGCATGGGTGTGGTTGAAGGTGGCGAGGGTGGCCCAGACGACGAAGGTGGCGAAGGCGCGCCATCCGGTCCGGACAAATTGGAGGATCTGTTGAATGTCGACACATTGCAGATCGAGATGGGCTACGGGCTCTTGGCGCTGGCCGATCCGAACAAGGGCGGAGACATCCTTGAACGCGTCACCAGCGTGCGCCGCAACTTTGTGCAGGACATGGGTTTCATCATTCCTGCTGTCCGGCTTCGGGATAATTTGGAACTTGGTGCGAATGAGTACCGCTTCATTTTCCGAGGACAAAACATCGCGACCGGCGAGGTGATGCCCGGCTATTGGTTGGCGATGAACACGAACAACAGCACCGAGGTGCTGCCGGGCGTGCAGACTGTCGAGCCGGTGTTTGGGCTGGATGCAGTGTGGATTACCGAGGTAGAGCGCAAGAATGCCGAGGTGGCAGGTTACACAGTCGTGGACGCCGCATCGGTGCTGGTGACGCATTTCAGCGAGACGATCAAGCGCCATTGCCATCAGATTCTGAGTCGTCAGGATGTGCAGGTTCTGCTGGATAACCTTAAAGAGCAGAACCCAGCACTAATCAACGAGTTGATACCCAACCTGTTGACTGTCGGCCAAGTTCAGCGCGTGTTGCAGAACCTGCTGAGCGAAGGTGTGGCCATTCGCAATCTTGTGGGCATCCTTGAGCGTGTGGCGGATTATGCGTCCACGACGAAGAATTGCGACGAGCTGTCAGAGCAGGCCCGTCGTGCGATTGGCGCGCAAATCGTCAAGCAGTATGCTGACGAACAGGGCGCCGTGCATGCCATTACGCTGGATCCGTGGCTGGAGGAGGAACTGGTGAAGGGTCTGCGCCCAACGCCTACCGAGATGCAGTTGCTGGTGGATCCGAAGATGGCTGAGCATGTGTCGCATCATCTCAACGACGCCATTCAGCCGATGATCGCTGAGGGTGCGCAGCCTGTGGTCATCTGCTCGGCAGCGATTCGTTCTGGACTCCGCCGGTTCTTTGCGGCCAAGTTCCCCGAGCTGGCTTTCCTCTCGTATGAGGAACTGCCACCCAAGGTAGAGATCGTCCCGGCCAGCACCGTCCCCAGCCTGGGTTAATGAACGGCCGCGGCCATGAACGTCGTCAAAATCACTGCTGATTCCCCGCAGGAGGCACTGGAACAGGTGCAGGAACAACTGGGGCCGGATGCGGTGGTCACCAATGTCCGCAAGCTCCCAGCCAGCGGCATGAAGAAACTCTGGTCCAGCCCGCAGGTGGAGGTGACCGCCAGTGCGCCGGAAAAGAAAGAAGATCACGGCGACCTTATCCACCAGCTTAACGCCAAGATCGAGCAGCTTGAGACACAGGTTTTAAATGCGCCCACACACGTACCTGAGGCCAAGCCCGCACTGCCTCGCAAGGCCGCCGAGATGCTGGAAGCCGAGGGTGTCGGCCGGTCGAGCCCGGAGGCGGAGGGCATTATGCCTGCTGTCAAGATTCTCGAGAAGCTCGGCTTGTTGCCTTCGCACGCGCGATGGCTCTCGGGGCAGGCATCCAGTTTCCTGGGCTACACCAAGCCGCGCAACTTGCAGGAGGAATTCGGTCTCGTGCGCGAAACGCTTTGCGACTACTGGCACCAGCTCGTGCGCCGCCACACCAAGCCCGGTAACCCTGTCCGCCTGATGGTGGGTACGCCCGGCACCGGCAAGACCACTGCCCTGTGCAAGTGGATGACCCAGGAGGTGCTGCTGCGCCAGACGCCCCTGCGTGCCTGGCGGCTGGACGGCCAAGGACCGAACACGGCGGAGTTTTTGAGCGTGCACGGCGAGGTACTGCGGCTGCCCGTTGACCGTTTCTGGGATGACACCGAGGAAATCCCCGAGGATACCCTGCGCTTTGTCGACATCCCCGGCATCTCCGCCGGCGACAAGGAGGCCCGCCGCGCACTGGTGGAGCAGGTGAAGGAACTGCCGCTTACCGAGTCCTATCTTGTACTCAATGCCTCTTACGACCTCGGCCTGCTGCTGGCCCACGCACGGTTCTTTTCCGTGCTGCCGCTCAGCGGGCTTATCCTAACGCATCTCGACGAGGAAACGCGCTGGAGCAAATGCTGGAACCTCGTGCTGGCCACTCAGTTGCCGATCCTTTACCTCTCCGGCGGGCAGGACATTCCCGGCAACTTCCAGCCGGCTTTGCCCGAGGTGTTGTTCGACAACTTCGTAAAGAAAGGCCAAGACCAAGCCACCGACTAGGGCTGGGCGGTAACCATTGGGTTGCTGTCCTTGGGCGCTGCGGTTTGGATGCGCTTTCCTGAGATGTCCCACTCATGGCGGCTGACGAGACGGCCGTTCTTCCAAACCTTCACCAGGTTGCGGCGGTTGTATTCGTCGTCGTGCCGATGCGTCTCGTTGCCATCCAGCACATCCAGCTTGAAAAAATATTCTGACTCCACGCTGCCGTTCGCGCGGTAAAACACCCAACGGCCATTCTTGCGGCCGTCAACCAGTTCGCCCTCCACCTTCACCTGTCCATCGGCGAAATATTCCTTGTGCGGCCCGTTCCATGGCTTGCCATCCAGATACCACCGCCCTTTCGGTCCTGCCGAGATACGACTAGCGTCGATGCCCTTTTGCTCCTCCTTCTTGGAGTAACCGGCCAGCATTATCGCTGCCAGAAAAACCCATCCACCCTTCACGCGCCCACTTTAGACCAATTCCCGCCTGTCGCGCAACCGGGCAGTCTATTTCTCGAATTTTTCGAAACCTTCGTCTTCAAATTCAGGTGCCTTCTTCATCTCCCACTCAGCAGGCTTTTTTGCATCGTCCCCTCCCCATTCCCTCTCAAATTCGCGCATGCGTTTTTGCATCTTGATGACAAAGCCTACGGTTTTGTCTACGATCAGCTTGAGGCTGTTGTCGCTGGTGTCTTCCAGCATGAGGCGGGCGACGTAGTTTTGCGCCCCGGCCTCTGCATCGCCGGTGATGGTGAAGAGTTTGATGGCCTTCAGGTAATCCACCGCCAGATCTTCCTCGGAGCCTTCGCGGACATCTTTCTCAATCTCGCGCACAATGTCTTTGGCATCCACGAACATCCCGAAGTCATGGTCCTCAAGTGCCGCACGTTTGTCGCCGCTGATGGGTTTGCCAGACCCACCATCCTGCCGGATGAACACTGCATCATCCTCAATNANCACGCTGTAGCCTTCACGGTCCANNTCGNNCTCCATGGGTTCCAGAATCCGTCGCGCGATTGAGGCATCGTTGATACTGGCACCAAAGGTGAACACCGGCGTTGGCTCACGGCCACCCCAGCGTGATTCCTTCATCTCCATCTTAANGCCAAGCACAAAATCGCCCTTGATTGCATTGAGCAACTCGTCCATCGACAGGCCAAGTTCCTCATCCAGTTCCTCGGAGATTTCCTGCATCATGTCCTTGCGAATGGCGGCGTTGAGGTATTTCTTNACCGCGNCCATGTTCATGGACTGGGAAATGGCAAAAATTGCGTCCTCNGGCACGGCGTCCAGCAGCTTGGCGGGAATGCCGTCACCGCTCCAGTCACCAAGTTGATCGGCGTCGTACGTGAGGGCGAGCTTGCCTGCAATCTCGCCGGTGTCGAACCGGATGCCGCCAGCCACGGTCAACTCATTGCCCAGGGCACTCACGTTGCCGATGGCGTCTTCANCCTGCTCGGCGGCCAGCTTTAACACCGGCATCAGGTCGCTCCACATGCCCACGTCGAACTTGAACGAATCCTTCTGATGGGCAAGAAACGATTCGCTCTTATCCGCCAAGCCAGAATCGCCGGTCAGAATTGTTTGCGACATGTTTGCCAGATTGGCTTCGGGGCCTTCGCGCCATCGCCCTTCCTGAATTAGCACGAGCAGTACCTCCTCGTTGATGGAGAAATGGATGCCGTCTTCAGGCTCGTAAAAGCCATTGCGTTTCAGTTCGTTCCTGAAATCCTCAAACTCGGCGCGATCTCGCCCGTCCAGAATCTGGGCAAATTCGTGTGTTCCTTCGATAAAAGCGTCCTTACCCACTAGCGGGATTGTGAAGCCGATAACGGGATAATCGTCATCTTTTTTGTCGGATGGACGGATGAAAATATACGTGGGCTCATTCAAATTGATACCCAGCTGGACGGGGTCTTTGAGGATTTTTTTGACCTGATCCTCAATCTGTCCGTCATCAATGATGGCGCCGAGCATGCCCTTGTCCAGGATGTCCTCGATGCCGGATTTGCGGAATAGCTCGCCGGTGTAGATGGTGGTGACGAAGAGGCTGTCGTCGGGCACATACTTGGCCGTGGAGGGGAGCGAACGACCGCTCAGGAGAAAGAATGCCAGCACAGCCAGCACACACACGGTGGCACCGGCCATGGCGGCGATCTTCAGGCCGCGCCGGTTTCCAGTGGCCGCGCCGGGCAGGGGCGGCATGCCATACGGTTCGCCCGGAGGCGGAGGTGGTGGGCCGTCGAGCGGCACCGCGTCNTCAATGCGTTGCCAGTNGGTCTGGCCATCNAGGCAGATGCGGTCGGATGGGGAAAGCTGGCCGGTCTGGAGTTGCTCGCGGATTTCGTCGAGTGTGAAGGTGCGGCTGGAGGTCGCCCCGGAACTGTGTGTCCAATACCTCATGTCCCCAGCGTGGACGTGGGGTATGGGTTGCGCAACCACATTTTTTACAGATTTTACTAATGGGTAAAAAAACGCCCCGCGGCATGGCGGGGCGGGTGTGGGTTTTAAAGTCGGTTACTTGATCTCGATGGCTTCCTCGGCCTCGATTACCTGAGGGGCTTCCTCGTCATCGGGCAGGAAGATGTCCTGATCAGCCAGTTCCTGTGCCATGTCGATGATTTGCTTGAGGCCATTGGTTTTTTTGTCACCAAAGAGCAGCTTCATCTCGTATTTGTAATGGCCCTTCTTNAGGTTCCCGAGAACCTGAAACTGGTTGAACTTCTTGAGGATGGCGACGGCCTCATCGGGGGCGTCGAAGTCCTGCGCGATGCGAATGATCTGATTGAAGTCGATGGTCATGGCCATCTCGTTTCCTGTGTGAACNACGCGATTGGCGCCCTTGATGGCGTTGGGCAGGCGGCCTAGCTTGGCGGCGTCGAGCAACTCGTTGCTGCCGATGTAGAAGCGNTCCTTNTTCTGAACCAGCCCGAAGCCGGCCTCGGCCATGGCGTCGATGGCACCTTGCTCCTCAATCTTCTGGATGATGGTTTTGACGTGGGCTTGATTCTCCACAGTCATGCCAAAGAGGAGCTTGGGCTTTGGTTGCTCAAAGCCGAAGTCGGGGTCCTTGGCCATTTCCATGTCGATAAAGGTGAACATGAACTCGCCCTTGGGGATATCGAGTAGGTTGTCAAAATTGAGNCCCAACGCACCCATGAGGGCGATTTCGGCGAAGGCAATGGCCTCGCCGCCTTCAATCATCTTGAGTGCTGGGAGGTATTCTTCCTTCATCCACTTCCGGGAGTTCACCATGTCAAACGCGTAGCTCATGGAGCCGAGGGCGTTTTGNGGGATGAGNTCCACCAGCTCTTTCTTGCCGGCGGGCTTGAGCTTCTTCATGAAGTCGGCATCGGTGCTGTAGAACATGTCGAGCACGGCTGCGCCGGGGTCAAAGTGGACTGCGCCGGCGAGGCGTAGGTTGCCGATGAGCTTGGTGAGCTGGTCAATTTGCTCGGGGGGGACTTCGGGACTGAGCTTCATCAGNTCGGTGACATTGATCCAACCGCCGAGGTCCACATCGCCATCAAGGTAGCCCTTGAAGGTGGGCTCGNTCTCGGCCAGGTTNTTTTTGGCTGNCAGGGCTTTGTGCAGGGCAGCTTCGGCGTTCTCAAGTACGTTGGGGTCGCCACCGATGATGGCAATGACGTTGTCGTTGAAGCCCATCGCTGCGGGGATGCCTTCGCCGGCAAGGATGCTGAAGCCTTTCTCCTTCTTGATGTTGTCGAGCAGCGCGCCGGCGATGCCCGCNGCTGCGTCGCCTCCGGCTTGNGCGAGCTGGCGCAGGCCGTTCTCAAATTTCTTGGCGCTCAATGGCGTGGCGACTATGCCGCCCCAAGCGGTGGGTTCGCCAAATTCATCTTCGGGGGCAATCGCTTTGCCAAAGAGATGGATGGGCTGGTTGAGGTCGATGCCGAGCAGCTCGGGCTTTTCGAGGAACTTGGCGGCCAGTTCATTTTCTTGCTTCAAATCCTCGTGTGCCTCCTTCATGCCCGGCAGGTCGAGGAAAGTCTCGTGGCCAGACTTCTTGAGCAACTGACCGATGTTGATGGACATGACCATTTGAGCGTCGCCTGGGATGTACTTGATGGCGGCATCGGCCTTCTTTGCGGGCGCTTTTTGGGCCANCGCGGGCAGCACAGTNAGCGCNAGGGCAGCTAAAACGGTGNAAAACCTGTGGATAAGGGTGTNTTTGCGCACANAGGGCACGCGTGTGACTTGAGAGAAGAATGGCTTCATATGAGCGAGAATACACCGCTTTATGTCAAAAGGCTACATGAAAACTGGAAAAAATAGTCTACGAAGGGTGTGGATAAGTTGGGAACGTGCTGGAGATACGGCCTAGCGGGGCTGTGGCTGCCCGGGCGGTGGTTCGGGAAGAGGCTGNGGCTCGATGGGTGGGGGATTGGGTCCGGGGAAGCCGCCGCCATCTGGAGCTTCACCACCACCCGGAAAGCCACCACCCGGAAAGCCACCAGCATTCGGCGAGGTTGCCAAGCGCAGGANGGTTTTTAGGACATTCTCTGANTTGTCCTTGAGGGACACAGTCAACTGGCCTCGCGTTTCGCCTTCACCGGAATGAACTGCGAATGTGAGGCCATCGAGATTGCCAATTTGTTCGATCAACATTTTTTCCGTGAGACCCAGTCCAGCATCGGGCGGAAGGCTGGAGTAAATTGCCTTTACGGCGGCGGGATTGATGTGCGCAGCGAAATCACTNTCTGCATGCAGTTTGCGAAGTTGGGCAGGCAAGGGAGGCACTGGTGGATCTGGCTGGATGCCCAATTCCANAAGCNGGCGCAGGTCGCGCGGGGAGTAGTAAAGCACCTTTTCCTTATGAAACATCTNGTAGCCTTCTTCTTCGATTTCAGCTAGCAGGCCGGCTTCGCCCANACGGTTCATGAGTGCGGTAAATGTCACATCGTCATTGATGGTTGTTGCCAGGAGGANGTCTGGCATGCCNTTGGATTTGTCCATGGGCGAAGACAAAGCAAAATCTCCTCCGGGTAATGCCTTTAATTTTTCCCATGTAAGTCCAAGTGAGAGGAGTTGCTGATCAATCATCGCCATGGTGTCGGGCGGGAGAACAGCCTCGATGGCTTTGAAAACGATCTCGGGATTNGCAGAGCCAGTGTAGGTGAACAAGGCGTCGCCGGGCATGGCGTCGAGCAACGCTTTGTCCAGCGGCTTGCCAGTGCTCCAGTCGGGGAAGAGTTTCTCGTCGTAAAAAACTCGGCTGTTTACTGTCACTTCGCCTTGCCCGAAGTCCACACCGATGGCGAGGTCGACTTGTCCGAGCTTGGCAAGGTCGGCGTCTTTGAGTTCGGGAGCAGTCGCTTGGGCGAGTTGCAGGGCTTGTGTGAGGTTTACCCAGAGTCCGAGGTCGACAGGTTGCTGGACTGCTTTGGCGAATTGCGGCCGCGCTTGGATCAACGGTTTTTTCTTGGCGAGGATGGATTTCAGCTCGGCCATGAGCATGGCTTGGAATGGGTCTTCCGGCAGTGCGGCGTCGCATTCTTCGCCATCCTCATCCTCAAAAGGCGGGGGAGGTGCTACTTCTTGTACGGCTACTCCAACCAGCACTGCTGCCTGATCATTCCACCCGGCGACCATCGGCATTCCCGCCAAAGGCAGACCTTGGATGCCGCCTAAATCCTTGGCTTCCACGCCGGGAATTTTGGCTGCTGTGGCGACGAGGACGAGGAAGTCCGAAAATTTCTTGGCATCGGTCAACGGGAGGATCAAGCCGGCGAGGGGCGGGTTGTCCGCAGGCTGCTTGAAAAAAAGATAAACCGACTGGTCGCCCGCGATTCCCACGTTTTCGGGATTGGGCATGTTGAGGACCATTTTGGCAGGCGCGGGTAATTGATCAATGGCGCCAGGTCCCATCACTTGGGTCAGCACGCCGTTAAGACCGCCGAGCTTGGTGAGAATACGCTTGGGGGAAATCTGCATTGCCACCGCGAGGTCGTCGGGCAGGAAGCCNGCGCCAACGGGCGCGTTGGTNGCCACAGAGGCGTTAGCTTCGTGTACGGTCTTGTTGCCATCGACCGGGATGGGGGGCGGAAACACTGGCTCCGTGGCGTTCCCGGGCGGAGGAATGGGCGGGAGGATGGGTGGCTCAATGATGGTGGCGTTTTTTTCCGTCTCTGTATTGTTGCCAATGCCGACCGGTGGAAAGGGGGGCTGGACCGGCTTGACGGGGCCGCTGCCGTTGGTATTGCTCTTTGGATCTTTGTCGTTGTTGGTATCGTTGTTTTCGCCGAAGTCCATCGGCGGTTCCTCGAACTCGGTTTTCTTCGTAAACTGGGCGGACTTGCTCTTGTCGACAGGCGAGTTGTCCGGAGTATTGATAAAATTCTCCCAAACTAAGTAACCGCCTGCGCCCAGGGCGGTAACGCCCACGATGACGCCTAGCACTAGAGGCAGTTTGGACTTGGGCTTGGCGTCTGCCAAGGGAGCGGCTTCGGCCAACTCGGGCTGAGGATCGTCAAACGTGGCGGGCTCAGCCAGTTCGGCCACGGGAATGTCTGCAGGTGCTTCAGGCAAGGCCGGGCCACCGTTAGCGGTGGCTTCCCCTACGGTGGTCCATTCCCCGGCTCCCTCCTCAATGGCCAAATCTTCCGGCACCAAGTGGCCGGACTCCAGAAGTTGCTGGAGTTGGTCCAGTTCATATGGGCCGACGTTTTCCCCGTCTCGATGAATCCAGTAGGGCATGGGTGGAAGCTACCTTTTTTTTNCGAAAGAAGCCACCTTTTTCGAAGCGTCGAGTTTAGCGATCGCCCTTGGATGGCGGTGGCAGCAGACCCTTGCCGTCGGGGAAACCCGGACCGTCATCGTCCCTTGGAAACATCTGGCCTGCACCGGGCATGCCGGGTGCGTTGACGCTGTCTATGCCCATCTGGATTAGGCTGCGAAGGCTGTTGTCCTCGCGGTTCTTGAAATGCAGGGAGATGGATATGCGATGGGCCTTTGCATCAGAACGCGCGGCAAAGGCGAGCCATTCNAAGTCCTTGAAGTGGTCAACGTTCGCCAACATACCGCCGGCGACTTGTAGGCGAACCGGCTCGGGGAGTTGGCCAAGCATTTCTGCCAGTCGCCCGAGGTGGATGAAGCCGGCGACGTGCTGGTTGGCCAGCAGCGCTCGTTGGTCGTCGGGCAGGGGGCGAGTGGAGCGGCCGGTGTCCCGTAGGGAGGCCGCTTCTGTCTCGCTGGTCAGGAAGACCGATGTCCCACGCACGGCGGATTCCATTCCGACCAGCTTCGTGAATTTTTCCATCTTCTTCAACGGTTCCTCCATTGCGCCCGCCTCTCGGGTTGATAGGCCCAGCACGATGTCCATCTCTGGCAGTTGCACGCCTTGCAGCATCCCCTGCAGGTTATCGAGGAAGGAAAGGTCGAGCCCCGCCAATTCCAGCAGGCTGCGAACGTAGGGGGGCACCAGTGGGCCGGGTTCCTTGGGTGCCTCGGCATCGGCGGTCACCGTGGAAGCGGCCACCACCACATCGCCGCCCAGCTTGCCCGGCAATTCCGCGAGTTCATCAAGTTTCATGCCGGAAAGATTCTCCGTCACCATCAGTGGCCACTTGAGTTCTTCCTGCCAGTTTTCCGGCAACACGGCGCGNACGGATTCCANNACCGTGTCCACCTCCACGGCCGCCGCGCCGGCAAACACCGCGTCGCCCGGCAGCGCCTCCACCAGCGCATTGTCCACCGTGCGTGTCGGCAGGTCGGCCTTGCCGTTATGCCATGCCGTGATTTCTGTTACCGCGCGACCTTCTTCAAAACGCACCCCGAGGCTGGCGTCGGTGGCGAGCATGCCAGCCAGCGGCGCGCGAATGGCTTCCAGCTGACCTTCCAGCATTTGCTGCTCCGCCTCCTCGTCCACTGGGGCGCCGCCTCCCAGTGCCTGCATGACCATGCGCCATTCGGGCGACAGGTTTTCCACACGCAATTGGTCGAGGATGCCCTTGCTTGCCACCTGCCCGTGGTACCACACGCCGAGGTCGTAATCGGCGGACTGAAAATCACGAAACGACTCGCTTTGTTCCGTCAGCTTGCCGCCTTCCTTAAGCAGGCGAATGGCCTTGGCTTGCAAATCCTCGCCCGGCTCGGGCTGGATCAATACCAGCATCGCNTGGTGCGTGTAGGCAAACACCATGTCCNTCCGGAAAATCCCACGCACACCATTCACTTCCGAGATCTCCAACTCGGTACTGTCAGGCAGGAATTGCGCCACACGGTCCTTCACGCTCTCCAGCGACTGTTCAAATAGATCCCGATCCGACAACGGTGTCACCACGCCCACGATCTGCCCGCCCTTGCCGGTGGAAGTGTTAAACACATGAATGGGCACATCCGACCGAAGGCCCGCGCGGNTCAGGTCGCTATCTTCATCGAGGTTTACGCCGCCCATGGCTTGGAGCATTGCCATTAACTGCGGGTTGCCCTTGATGATGCCGGCAAGGTCGGATTTCTTGAATAACCGGTCCAAGTGCAGCACCGCCACCATGGAGGCGTCGGCCGGCAGGAACGTGGAGGGATCCTGATCTTCTCCACGCGGCTCGGGNTTGAACACCAGCCAAGTGACCAGCCCAGCAAGCACGAGGATGACCGCGAGCACCAGTACCACGACTCCGGCACCGCCACTTCTTGGTCCACGCGTCAACTCAGGGGAAGATTGCTGCATCCACGCAANCTAGCTGAAAAAGCGCGCGGAAGCCAACGCGAATTCATTGCCCTTCCGTTGGCGCCTGCAACGCGCTCAGGCTGTGCAGGTTTTCGTCTGCCAGCGGGAATCGCAGAGTCAGCCGCCACTGGCCGTCCTCAAGCTGCTTTGTGGAATGCAGCACTTCGCTAAACCGCACCCAACGCGGGTCTGTGGCGCCGAACGACTTAATTAGTCCTGAAAGATTTCCATAATCGACCTGCTCCGGCCCGGCCAGCCATGTGTGCAGGTCGTCTGGCAGTCGGGAGAGCAGACTCGCGCGTGCTGCTGGCGTGAGGGGCAGTTGCANCGTGGCCTCGATCGCACCTTTCTGGAACACCACTCCCGCCGCCGCCGAGTCCAGTGTCTCCGTGCCGGCCAGCAGCTCCAGTGTCTCGGTCGAGTTCATTCGGTTGGCGAGGTTTCGTACCGCGGCCAAGTTCAGCCACAGTCCCGCGTTCACCGCGTGCGCGGCGTGCGCCCGGAATCCCGNATGCGCCTCGACCAGAGACGCCTCCGCTCGCATCGCCTCTTTCAGTGCCGGTTCCAGCCCATCCGGCGGTCCCTTGGGGTGGGTGCTGATGAGGAGAAATCTTTTCTCGTTGTACGCGATGGCCACGGGCATGTTGCGTGAGGCGAGGATCCANTGGTTTTGTTCGCGTCGCGGACTGCGCGCAAGTGTCTCGCCAAACCCNCCNAGTGTTTCATGCAGGATGGTTGGCAGGTTGGCGTCCATTAGGCCGAGGTCGCGCACGGCTGCGGACACGCCCACGGTGGTGGCCAGCCCGCCGGGGGCATTGGTGCTGGCGCGCAGTTTCAGGAAAACGTGGATTGGCGCATCCGTATCCAGTCCCAGTCCGGCCGCGTCGCGCAGGATGCGACCGGCGTANGGACTGTGTTTCAAGATCACCGGCTCCACTTCCGGCCATAAGGGCAACTCCGGCGTACGCACTGCATCCATCGCCTTTAACATGTCGCCGAGCCGTGCGGTGAGTACTGCCACCGAGTCTGCCGGCACNAGCTTGGTGTGCTCNGGCAGCACCACCTTTGGCGTTGGCGCGGGCTTGGTGGCGTTGGTGTTTTCCCCGGCATCCGTTGTCCCAGTCGCGGCCTTTTCCTTAACTATGGGCGCTGGCTCGCTGGGCCAGAAAAACCAGCATGCGATCCCCAACAATCCAAGTACCACGGCCGTNACNGCCTCGCGCGGCCATGGCTTGGAGGGNTCTTTTTCGGTCGGCTGCGTCTCCTCATCTTCCTCGGCCAGCAACTCCAGCAGCGAAGGTTTCTTGACGCCAACCGCGACGGCTGGCGTCGTGAAATCCGCCACCGTCGCCCAAGCCGCCATGTTGGACGGGCGACAATGNTCCCCCGCCAGCAGGCGCCCCTGGGCCAGTCCCAGTCGCAGCTGCTCCGGCGTGAAGGGCCCGTACTCGCGGCCTTCACGGAGGACATAAAAACTCATCCCCCAAGCTAACAAAATCCTGCGCCACATTGGCTATCTCAAACAATTCACACCCGTTTAAAAAACCATTGCATGACGAAAGCGGAGGAGTAACCTAACAGCCNTGAGANTGCTGTTGCCGCTATTTCCTTTTTACTCCTTCAAACGATGAAAATCAGAAAACGCAAAACTTGGGCCATGACGCTGGTGGAGGTGCTGCCGCCGATTGGGGTGGGCTTGGTGGGGATCAGCATGCTGCTGCCCGCGCTTGGCAAGGCCAAGAAAAAGGCTAACCGCGCCAAGTGCCAGAACAACCTAGGCCAGATCNCCAAGGCATGGNNCGGCTTTGCCGCCNANGAACAGAATGGCGAATTCCCGTGGATGATGACTCAGCGCAGNTTGAACGCAGTTTACGATGATNTGCCCAAGGGAAACAATGGCGCNACTTGGGGCCGCGGCGTTTGGTGGCACGCCCGCAACATCGAGCACATGTGGAGCNCGGTGGGGCNTGACTTGGGCACGGTGAGGACCTTGTTGTCGCCATGCGATCCCGGCACCAAGGCCTCCAATCAGGAAGCTTATGCCCGCGAGATCGACACGAAGAGAAGCGAAGCTACAGGCGCGTTTGCCGGCAACAACAAGGTGGAAAACCACGCCCAAAGCTACGCCGTNCACAAGGGCGCATCGNNANAAGNCCCCAACACCATCATTGCCATGACTCGGAATTTTACAGGAGCCGACTCTGGCGGCCCCGGCGGGAAATGGAATGCTGAGATCATTCCCACCCAGCCGTATGATAGGGACGAGGATGGCACGTTCGACCCCATTGCAAGCGGCAGCAACTGGGGGCAGATGACCCGGGGTGACGAGGCAATCTATTACCGTAATGACGACTTGGCCCGCCGGAACAGGTTGCACCCTGTCGTTTACACGAGCATCGCACGCGCGCCCGACTGGGATGGCTGGGACCGCTACCTATGCCTAGGCCACGCCGACACCCTGCGCCATGACAAGAATGGCAATGGGGTTTTTGACGTCGACGACGGCGATATCAAGGCCAACGGTTTTATCGGCCCCAATGTCGATCCCAGCGCCACCTACCAGCGCACTGGTGAGAAACTGAACATCCACGGCAGCCTCGCGATGATGGGTCTGCGCTACAACCAAGGCCAGATTGCTCTTGCTGGCGGTGGCGTGATGATGGCCAATGACTCTGGTTTATTTGAAGCGATAAGCGTCCATGCCCGCGAGCAGACCTCTAACCTCCACACTCTGGAAGTCATCTCCCAACCAACCCGCCAAGTGCGTCCGTAAACCGAGAACCGAGAACCACTAAAAATGAAAATCAATAAACGCAAGACCTGGGGCACCACGCTGGTGGAACTGCTCCCTCCCGTCGGCTTGGCCGGGGTATTCGCCAGCATGCTGCTGCCGGCCCTCGCCAAGGCCAAGGTTCGCGCCAACCGCATCAAATGCGTGAACAACATCAAGCAGGTCGGCGGCGCATTGAACGCATTCGCCGATGACAACAAGAACCGCTATCCTTGGCTGTTGACTTGGAGAGACCAGGTCGCGGAGCAAGGTGGTGCTGCTGGAGCATTGGCCACAGCGTTCTACGACACCTCCACCCTTTTCGCCACAGTTGGCGTGAAGGTCGGCTTGGGCGGTTCCCAGAAGATTTTGGCATCGCCCTGCGATCCGGAAGTGCAAGGCCCGAATGATCTGGTCGACCTGGCCCAGGCGAGCCTCTTCAACCCGATCCCGAACAACGCGCACAGCTATGGCGTTGTGACCGGTGGTGGATTTGCCGGCCCTCCCGATCCGTTCGATATACCCGATGACAAAGGCGCAGACGTGCTGAAACCAACCACAACGCTGAGTGTGACGCGCAACATCAACGGCCCACAGAACCGTGGTGACAGCCTCAGCGATGCCCCCACCGGCAACCCGGGGTTTGGACAAGTTGGCCGGTCGGCCACATGGCTGGGCGCCGATGACCGGGCCAATGGCAACAACCCACGCGTGATTGCCGGGCTCCAATCCAACCAAGGGCAGGCTGGATCCGCGGACGGCAGCGGTAGCCAGTCGAACAATGCTGACCTCAGCAACCGGGCAC
>PBPF01000026.1 GCA_002724615.1 Verrucomicrobiales bacterium
CGAAGACAACACTGACAATAGGACTACCCTGATTTTCATAATCACTCCTTGTTAAACCTCCTCGTGGCGACCAGCACCCGTTGCCAGACGGTACAAAAACAGGACTTCTGCGTCAAGGGTGGACTTGCCCAGGCTTCCGATGAGTGCAAAGATTGGCTGGGCCGAGTTTCGCCATGAGCAAGCATTCCCACCAGTCAATCAACGAATCCGAAACAAACGGCATGGATGATATTTGCCATATTGCCGCGCAATTAGGTTCGGGATCAGCTTGGATTCATGCCCGGGCCATCGAGAGCTGGACTTGTCTTTCGCAGACTAATGACTCATGCAGTCTAGACAAATTCAAATTGGACACAGAAATATCTACATTTACCCAAGAGGACAACACTCCCATTACAAGTGCGCAGGGGCCAGCAGGCATATTGTCGATATCAATAACCCATTGTGAGGAACTCAATGACACTTCCATAGACGCCCTACGGAGATTAGCGCGACTGGCAGAGTCAGTTCAATTTCAAGGTTCGGGAGACGACCGCTATCAAAGTTTTTTCGAGCATCTTGAGGAAGGCATTTTCCAGACCACACCGGATGGGCGTTACATTTCAGCCAACCCCAAGTTAGCTAAGATTTACGGCTATGATTCAGCTGAGCAACTGGTGGAGGATTTACGGGATATCTCAGGCCAACTTTATGTGCAACCGGGCCGACGTGATGACTTTGTTAAACTCATGCGGGAAGAAGATGTCATTACAAATTTTGAATCTCAAATCCGCAGGGTTGACGGGAGTGAAATCTGGATTTCTGAGAATGTGCGAGCCGTCCGCGATGACAATGGGGAAATTCAGTTTTTTGAAGGGACTGTGGTTGACATTACGGATCAAAGACAAGTTCAAGATGACCTGCGCGACTCAGAACTACTTTACCATTCACTCGTCGAGACAATCCCCCAAAACATCCTTCGCAAAGATCTAAACGGTCGTTTTATTTTCGCTAACCAACGTTTTTGCGAACTACTCGGCCACCAAATGGATGAAATCATCGGACGCACGGATCATGACTTTTTCCCCAAGGACCTCGCCGACAAGTATCGCCGGGACGACCAACGCGTAATCGAAAAAGGCGAAATCTACGACACCGTTGAAGAACACGATCTTGCTGATGGCACAAAAATGTACGTGCACGTTATCAAGACTCCATTGCGAGATGCGGAAGACAATCTAATAGGTATTCAATGCATGTTCTGGGACGTCACAAGCCGTAGACAGATTGAGGATGAACTAGCGTTTGAACGCGATTTACTGCACGCGCTACTTGAGAATGTGCCAGACAGAATTTATTTCAAAGACACTGAATCTCGATTTGTCCGCTGCAGCCAGGCACTGGCACGTCGACTCGGCCTGGAATCACCCGAGGATACAGTTGGGAAAACGGATTATGATTTTCATCCGAAACAACAAGCCAAGGAGTTTCACGAGGATGAACAAAGAGTAGTTCTGACCGGAAAGGCAGTCGTAAATAAGGCTGAAAAACAGATTTCCAAGGATGATCAGTCAACTTGGGCATCCGTTACGAAGGTTCCGGTCTTAAGCCGAGCAGGGATTGTAACCGGTCTAATAGGCATATCTCGCGACATCACTGCATTGAAGCTTGCAGAACAAGAAATGGAACGTGCACGCGACTTGGCGGAGGAGTCAGCACAACTGAAGGCGCAGTTTCTTGCCACGATGAGTCACGAGATACGGACACCAATGAACGCAATCATTGGCATGGTAGACCTGCTGTTGTCTACGCATTTGGACGCGGAGCAACAGGAATACGCCGGTCATGTCCGCACAAGCGCAGATGCGTTGCTGGAAATACTCAATGACATTCTCGACCTTTCCAAAATCGAAGCCGGTCAAATGGTCCTGGAAAAGACCCAATTTAACTTGCGCGAACTGGTTGAGGACGCAGTTGAGTTACATGCGCTAAAGGCGCAAGAAAAAGGCGTGGAACTGGCTTGCCATGTACCAAGCAAATTGGCTGGCACACACAAGGGTGACACCGGGCGCCTTCGCCAAGTGCTTTTGAACTTCATTAGTAATGCCGTCAAGTTCACCGAACATGGCACAGTGCGCGTCACACTCACATGCCAAGAAAATGGACAAGTGCGTTTTGAGGTGCGTGACACCGGCATTGGAATAGCCAGCGAACTGCAACCAAAAATCTTTGAAGCATTTCGTCAAGCCGACGGCTCAACTACTCGCAAGTATGGCGGCACAGGACTTGGCTTGGCAATATCACAAGAATTGGTGGAATTAATGGGAGGTACACTGGGCGTAGAAAGCGAACATGGGAGCGGCTCACTCTTCTGGTTTTCACTTCCTCTTGAGCAGGTAAAAGATGACCCTAAGCCACATTTAGCCGATCTGACAAATCGCCACCTTACGATCGCTGCGGCTGACGGTTTTATCCGTCGGTCGATATCAGGTTTTGCCGAAGAATGGGAAATGCAGGTTGAGTCACTTGCTGATGGTGAGTCTGCCAGCAAGCACATTATGAATTCGGAGCACCTCGATATTGTTTTACTGGATATCGACATCCCTGGGATCGACTGCCTAGACCTCGTTCAGCTAACCCAGCATGCAGCCCCCAACGCGCACGTGTTGCTGATTACAACGCGTGCGCGAAAATTTGATCCCAATATTATTCGAGCAATGGGTGTGGCTGGCACAATAACGAAACCCGTCAAGTGTCGACGCATGAAAGAGATTCTTTGTGAAGTACTCTCAGGGAAGTCTCCAATGTACAGGCAACCAGAACTCGCCGGCGCGAATCGCACCATACATGCATTGGTTGTTGAGGACAACCAGATCAACCAGCGCGTAGCACAACTGCAACTTGAAAAACTTGGCTGCCGCGTGTCAATCAGTGCTAGCGGTGAGGGGGCATTGGAACTGGACCTCAACAATTATGACCTAATCTTTATGGATTGCCAGATGCCCGGCATGGACGGCTTTGAAACGACACGTACCATCCGCGAGCGCGAAAAGGAAAGTGAGACGCCAACACATATAATTGCAATGACCGCAAATGCCCGCGAAGAAGATCGTCAAGCTTGCCTGGATGCGGGAATGGATGATTTTGTCAGCAAGCCGGTACAACTGAAAGAACTCCAAAGGGTGCTGGGCCCTATCACGGATGGCGTGCCGGAACCGCAACGAGATGCAGTGAATGAGGTTCTCCCTGCGGATACATTGAGAGAACTGTTACCATTATACATTGAACAAGCACGCAAATTGATCGCATCGATCAAAAACGCCGCATCTGCTGAGGATTTTAACTTAACACGACAATGTGTACATCAACTCAAAGGAAGCAGCGCTAATGTGGGCGCACGCGCATTGGCTGACCTTTGTTCAGAAATTGAAATCGCCACAGCCGAACAAGACACTGAACAACTCCTCACCAAAACCAGCCAATTAGACCAGCACATGGATTTGGCCGAGTCAGTACTCAATCGGCTGGCGGCTGAATGACGACTGTTTTGACTTTCACCAGCACGACCGATACGCTTTGGTCATGGAATCGCTGCATGCGCCATGGCGCATTAAGTACATTCTTGGANCCCGAAAAANCCCGGATGACACTCCTGTTTTTGCAGGCATNGCTCGTTCAGATGACGATGAGGGCAACCACGTAATTGCNCGTACACGNTCAAGTTTTGCGGNACTCAATACCTATCCATACACTGGCGGTCACGTGCTGGTANTCCCATACCGTGAAGTTGCANCACTCGATGCATTGTCTGACGAGGAACTTCTCGACCTTATNAATCTCGTCCGACGCTGCCAGTCAGCAATCCAGANCGTAATGAATCCTGACGGNTTTAATATCGGCATAAATCTTGGTCACGTTGCTGGAGCGGGAATTGAAGAACACCTGCACGTGCACGTCGTACCANGATGGCANGGAGACACAAATTTCATGCCCGCTATTGGCCAGACAGCAGTTTTGCCGGAAGCCCTCACGGAAACTGCCGCCAAACTACGCGACNCACTTCAGTCCTAACATGGCCACAGTTACCTTGCATTACGATAACGCCCGCCAGGCTCAACAGCTTTTTGACAACGACACNCAGAATCTTCGCCTGCTGAAAGAAGAATTGGATGTTCAGGCAACTTCTCGCGACGGCTGGATCAGNCTTGAGGGCGAGGNCCAACCCGTCGAATGCGCNAGAGAAGTATTTTCCTCACTTCAAGAATTGCTTGCCTCNGGTCAACGCCCGCGCAAGCGNGAATTCGTACAAGCCATAGAAACAGTAAAAGACAGCGGCGTAGATNCACTTAAAAGTCTTGGNGGGGACCGTATTGAGACTTCNCCACNCAAACCTGCTGTAATCCCAAAGACTCTGGGGCAGCGAGAGTACCTTCGCGCCATCCGTCAACATGATGTCACAGTTGGTGCTGGCCCTGCTGGCACGGGAAAGACTTATCTTGCTATGGCAATGGCCGTGAACGCCTTCGTTCGCGGTGATGTCTCACGCATTATCCTCACACGTCCAGCGGTCGAGGCGGGCGAGGCCCTAGGTTTCTTGCCTGGCGACCTGAAAGAAAAACTCTCTCCTTATCTGCGCCCCCTGCACGATGCGCTGATGGACATGATGCCCGCCGAGGAAATTCAACGCCACATGGAGCGTGAAACAATTGAGATTGCGCCCTTGGCATACATGCGCGGACGAACCTTAAACAATGCATTTGTCATACTCGACGAAGCCCAGAACACCACCAGCGAACAAATGTTCATGTTTCTCACACGCTTGGGATACAACACCAAAGCTGTGGTAACCGGGGATACCACTCAGGTTGATTTGCCGCCCCAAAAGAAATCCGGGCTAATCGAGGCAATTCTGACTCTGCCAAATACAGAGGGAGTTGGCCTTATTGAACTAGGCAAAAAGGATGTCATTCGCCATCCGTTGGTTCGCCGCATAATCAAGGCATACGAGGAACGCCGCACAAGCAGTTAATGAAACGTATTTCCATGCGAAACATGCAGCGGCATTATCGCGTTAACTCCCCTGCCCTGCGCCGACAATTAAAATGGCTGGTCCAAACACAATTCGATTGGCCGAGGTTTGATATCGGCGTTTGTCTTGTGTCCGCTCAGCGCATGGCAAGACTTAACGAGGAACATCTCGGACACGAAGGTGCAACCGATGTCCTGACCTTCCCCTACTCATCTCAGCCAATGCAGGCCGAAATATATATCTGCCCGGATATTGCCCAAGAAAACGCGGAAATACACGATGTCACCATTGACCGTGAACTTTCGCGTTATTTAATTCATGGNCTTTTACACTTATCCGGCCATGACGATAAGTTNCCNGATCAGCGTCAACGCATGAAGANAGAGGAGAANCGAATCCTGAGAATTCTGCCATACGATGGATGAACGATCTGATGGCCTCATTATCCGAACACGTCCGCTGACGGAAACTAGCTTGGTTGCACATTGGCTGACACCGGAACTAGGTCGTATCGCTACCGTGGCCAAAGGTGCACGACGCGCGAAGTCAAAATTCCGAGGCCGTCTAGATTTGATGCAACAGGCGAAATTCAGCTTTCGCAGGAGCCGACGCTCAGAACTCCACACACTTACGGAGATTGAGCAATTGCGACGACATGATTCTATGCGCAAGGACGTCACGAGCCTACGCTTGATGGCATACGCCACACGATTAGTTGAGCAGACAACTGAACCTGAAAACCCACTACTCGGCACTTATGTAATTTTCACCACGCTTCTGGAACATTTAGCAACTGCCAGAACTCGTCCCGCCCTAGTTTACGCACTGGAGATGAAGTTACTGAATGAACTGGGCCTGTCCCCTGCTTTANCCGAAAGCAAGCTTGATGATTCGACGATTAACCTACTGGAACAACTTGCTGTNCGAAACTGGAATGAAATCANTTCANTGAAACCANATAAGTCCCAAGTTAAAGCAATGAAGGAATACCTACACGGTTTCTTGATATACCACCTAGGCAAACTACCGCNAGGCCGAGAAGCATTACTCGCCGGTTAGGCGAGCGCTTGTTCTGCCGGTTCGGCCCANTTGTCGTGTTCCTTAATCAAGTCAACAAGGCNNTCAACCGCTTCGGTTTCAGGAATGTTGAATTTCACCGGCTCCTTGCCGACATACAGATTTATTTTTCCTGGCGCCCCCCCGACATAGCCAAAATCAGCATCAGCCATCTCNCCCGGACCATTTACTATACAGCCCATGATAGCAATCTTTACCCCTTTCAAATGATCCGTGCGCACCTTAATCCGCGCTGTGACTTCCTGCAGGTCAAATAAAGTTCGCCCACANGACGGGCAAGCCACGTAATCGGTTTTAAATGACCGGCAACCCGCCGCTTGCAAAATATTAAAGGCAAGCCTCAAGGACGAGCCTGCACCACTTTCGCCACGGACAAGGATGGCGTCCCCAATGCCGTCAGCCAAGAGTGAGCCAATAACCACGGATGCCTTTAACAGCGCAATGTTTGGCAAAAGCGGCACGTCATTAAAATCCAGACAATCTTTCAACAGAATGGGATTAGCAGAACCTTTGCCTCTCAGTGAACTCGCCAGGAGGCGAAATGCACATATAGGGGCTAAATCAATACCATCACGGACAGTGACTATTTGTTTTTCGTCATTTAGTGCATAATCCTCACGTGGATCAACTTCCAGTATATCAAGATCCTCATAAACCGCCTCAGGCTTAACGTCATCACCGGGGCTAATGCGCGGGGCAAGCCTTTCCCATGCCGCCTGTGTCACTACTACCCGAACGGTTTGTTCGCCACCGCATTTTATGTTTTCAGCCAGTTCTGTTTCGTGAGTTTTACGTCTTTCATATTCAAAAGGATTAAAACTCAAAGACGGACTGCCTACGTCCTGATGATTCGTAAGCTCTGGAATCTGGGCAATCAATTCAGAGCACACCGCAATTTCCTTGGGGGAATCCTCTGTCAACGAGACGCGAATGGTATCTCCCAGCCCATCACACAATAGTGATCCAATTCCGATGGCACTCTTGATGCGACCATCTTCACCTTCGCCGGCCTCAGTGACACCAAGGTGGATGGGATAATTCCAATCATCACCTTCCGCCGACAGCCTTGACACAAGCAACCGATAACACTCGATGGCCACTTTAGGATTACTGGACTTCATCGAGAACTTGAAGTTGTGGTAATCGCGTGCGCGTGCGATGCGGGCAAATTCCAAAGCGCTTTCCACCATACCCAGTGGAGTGTCGCCAAACCGGTTCATAATACGGTCGCTCAAGGAGCCATGATTGGTTCCGATTCGCATTGCGCGTCGCTTTTCCTTACAAAGATCCACCAGTGGCGCGAACTTCTCTTCAATACGCGACAACTCATCAGCATATTCCTCGTCCGTATACTCACGGGTTTTGAATTTCTTTGAGTCAGCGTAGTTTCCGGGATTCACCCTGACCATCTCCACCCACTTGGCGGCCTCCATAGCGGCTTCGGGCTTAAAGTGAATGTCGGCAACAACAGGAACTGTGCAGCCTTTGGCGCGCAACCCAACCACAATATGCTCTAGATTTGCAGCATGCCGAACGGTTTGGGCAGTAATCCGTACGATTTGGCAGCCGACCGCCACCAACGCAAGTGATTCCTGAACGCAGGCCTCCGTATCCAGAGTATTGCAGGTGATCATGGATTGCTTGACCACCGGTTCATCCCCGCCAATTACCACGCCGCCATTGTTTGGATCGCCAACAACGACCTGTCGCGTCTCCCGCCGCGCATAACGAAATGGGGACTCGCAGTAGTTCACCTACTCTGGCAAGGGTTCCTGTTGAATCTTGGCGTCGCGACTGAAAAGTTCCTTGAACAGAGGTATGCGTTCCTTGATGTCAAAGAAAGTCACATAAAGCATAAATGACAGGAGCATGAGCGCAAAAACCGTAGTGGCGTATTCCTGAACTCGAATACTGATCGGTTTGTTTCGGATTTTTTCAATGATAGACATCACGATGTGTCCGCCATCAAGTACCGGTACCGGCAGGAGGTTGAGAATGGCGAGATTGATATTCAGCAACACAAGAAAACTCAAGGCGAGCCGGTAGTCTGTGTTCACGAATATCGAAAGCATGCCGAGGATGCCAACAGGCCCGGAAAGATCCTTGGCCCCAACACCTGTCTCGCTCGAACGGAACAATGCACCAATTGTGGTGATAGTTTTGCTCCACACATCCTCGATTTGCGCCCAGGGAGTTGGCCCAGGCTTAACTTCTCGGTAGCTTGGTGATGGAGGCTGAAAGATAATTCCGGCGTCATCCCCAAGTGCGATACCGATCTGAACTCGTTGCGTGTCAGGGTTGATGCGAGGTGTAACGGTTAA
>PBPF01000027.1 GCA_002724615.1 Verrucomicrobiales bacterium
CAAGGCATTCGAGGCGAGAACCGATAATTTTGTCGTCATGCAAATAACTCTAGGACAGGCTTTTCGCCGTCACCGACGGTCATAGGTCGACCGGAAGGCGATATGGCTGGTTTTTCGATTTTCATACCAGCTGCGTATGCGATGCTGGCGTGAAAGGCTCCGATCGAGACGGCATTTTCATCTACATAGTATCCCATGTCATCGCTCTTGCCATAGACAAACCCCGCCTTTGCGCCTCCACCTGCGAGAACAGTTGAAAAGCAGACCGGGTGATGACTACGGCCATCACCATCGAAATTAGGTTTACGACCAAACTCCGTCGCGACGACGACCAGCGTTGAGTCCAGCATCCCCCGCTGTTCAAGGTCAGTGATTAGCGTTGCGAATGCCTGGTCGAAGACCGGTGCCACGTCGGCCATTTCGTCGGCAAGTGCTTTGTGGTGATCCCAGCCGTCATGCTTCACCTCGACAAAACGGACACCGGAACCAACTAGGCGGCGGGCGAGCAGGCACCCCTGACCGAATGAGTTATTGCCATAAGCTGCCCGTTGTTTTTCTGACTCGTCCGACAAGTCAAACGCTTTCAGTTCCTTACTCTTCATCAAGGCGAGGGCATCGTCATAGAAACCGTTGTAGGCATTGACGCTCTTGTCATTAAATTTTCTACGGAAATCGGCGTCGAGTCCATTTAGCAATGCCTGTCGCTTCTTTGCCGTAGATTTTCCGCCGATCGATTCGACGTCATTGATCCCTTTTCTGGGATCTCCAATCGCGAGAGGTGCATAGCTTGAAGGGAAGAAGCCGTTCCCTTGGTCGGAACGGCGATTGACGCACACACTTGATGGCAAATTTTTGCTGCTGCGCCCGAGATAGTGAGAACCCCAGGCCCCGAGGTTGGGGTGTAGGATCGTGCCGCGAGGTTCATAAGCGGTCCGCATAAAGTATTGAGCTGGCTTGTGAACACCGATCTTTGCTTCCATCGAGCGGATCACGCAGACATGATTTGCGACCGTCGCGAACTTCGGGAAGAATTCTGTGACCTGAAAATCAGCTGATGTGTTAATCGCCCCAGCTGGGCCTTTGGATTTCCCTTTTTTCGGATCCAGCGAGTCGATGTGACTTAAGCCGCCGTTGAGCATCAGCCAAATCACATTTTTTGCTTTGCCGAATGCAGCAGGCTCCTGATCTGTCGGTTCTGCAGCTACGAGCCAACCCGTTGGAAGGATGCTCAAACCGAACGAAGACGCGGCACATCGTTCAACGAACTGTCGGCGAGTCTGTGCATCTAAAGAATTTAGTAGCTGCTTCATGTCAAATTAGATCTTAAAGTGGTTAGGTGGTAAATGATGGTCGGGCAATGTCTATTGGATGAACATGAACTCGCGGGAGTTTAAAAGAGCCCAGACGATGTCGCCTAGATCAAGCCCTTGATCGAGTGCGGCAATACACTGACTAGTGTCTTGCTTGCGCGGAAGCCGTGATAGGCATGTGCGGTAGAGGAAAGCGATCTGCTCGACTTGCGTATTCTTGCTTTGGGCTGCCTTGATTACCAATGAGTTGGTCATGAGGCTTTTTGTGACTTCACCATTCATCATCGCCAATGATTTGGTAATTCCGCCTTCAGTCGATCCATCATCAGCAACTTCACGAGCTGACTGACCTGCGACTCTCAGAAAGTGCGTGGGCGGCATTGGTTGTGGCAATTCTGAAGCCCGCAGCCACGAATCTTCGCCGCGCAGTTTGCTAGCCCCCATGAACAAACCGCGTCCGCCCTTACCATTCGACACCTCACCATCAGGTAACAGCGTCTTCGCAAATTCAATAATCTTCTCGCGATCTTTCTCGATTCCATTCCTGTCGTGCGTGAATTCGAATGGAAAGACCAGCCTTTGCATCCGTGGAGCATGATCTGTCTTTATTTGGTCGATCTCTGGGCCTCGCAAGAGGAGAACAATGGAGTCCCATGTCTGCTCAGCCGTCATCCGACGTAACAACGGCCCCGGGAATCGAAAGGCCTCACCTTCAGGGGGCGTTACACTGACCTGCTGCTGATATGTCTTTGTATTCAGGACAATGCGTTGAAATTCTTGGAGGTCAAAATCAACGTCCTTCATTAACTGCGCGATGAACCGCAGCAATTCCGGATTTGTGGCGTCTTCGAGGATATCGAGATCTGTGACCGGTTCTTTGACCGCAACGCCGCAGAGCTTCTTCCATAACCGATTGGCGATAGCAGCGGCAAAGCGCGGGTTCTCAGCTGACGTCATCCAGTTCGCAAAATGCTTTCGTAGCCGTTGCGGGCGCTTGCCAGTCAGGGGCGCTCCCTTTTCACCACCCCACGTGATAAATCGCGGGGCGACACGGTCACCAGGCTTGGCATCGTCATACGCGTAGTCCTCAGGGAAAACTGTCGTGCGAGTACTATCGAAGACGACTCGCTCCATATTCGGCTGAAGCAATGTGACGAGATTCGCTTTCGAAAAACGTTCATCGCGGAGCTTTATCGCCGGCTTGCGAGTGTCGACTCGCTCGAAGGCCGTTGAGCCAAAGAAAGATGCCATTTCGTAGAAGTCGCGCTGTGTCCATTCGGCGAAGGGATGGTCGTGGCACTGGGCACAGGCAACATTGGCCCCGAGAAAAGTAGTCAGTGTGTTGGAAAGGCTATCCAGCGGCATACTCGCATCGCGCAAAAGGTACGCAGTGGCTCCATTCTCTCCGAGTCGGCCTTTTGCCGTAATCATGTCGTGAACCAATTCGTCCCAAGGACGATTTTCCTGAAGTTGTTTCTTTAGCCATGTGTGATAGGTCCAGGTCTTACCAATTCGGTAATAGTCGTCTTTTACACGGAGCATGTCTGCCAGCCAGTTGAACATGTGAGAATCGTGACCGGGAGACTTCAGCAGTTCATCGATCAATCTGGCTCGGCGGTCTTTACGGATGTCGGCTTGGAAACGTCCAAGTTCCTTATTAGTCGGGATTCGACCAATCACATCCAGATACACGCGGCGGACGAATTGAACATCGCTGGCCGGTGGATTCGGTTTTAGTCCGTGTTTCTTCAGGTCGAGCCGAATGATTGCGTCAATCCTTGAGGACGAGTCGGCCGGATCATTGGCAAGTGCATTAGCTGTTGCGACCATGAGGATCAGCAACAAGCTGCAATGTCTGATCGGTTGTAAAAACATTGGCATTATCACAAATTTTAGATGGATTTCTAGTGTTGGATGTTACGAGAATTTTCTACCCAAGTGGCGCCGCGCCAAGCGCGAATTTGTGCCCCAACCGTGTAAAGCTTTTCAACGATGACAGTTTAACTCCTTTATCACTCAATTAACTGGATACTCAAACGCTGTGAATGAAGTCGATGAATGGTTCAGAGTGCGTGCTTATTTGTTAAGGTGTTAGAGCCTCCTTGCGTCGGCTCCTTAGATTCGCTCAAATCGTGTAAGGAGTACGGCGTTTATAGGCACGCAGGCGATTGGCCTCGGTGTCGTTGACGAAGCGTTCTTTCTTCGGGTCGAAAGTGACCTTCCGCCCAAGCTTCCAGCTAATCGCGGCTGCAAAGCAGGCCATGTGACCGTACCGAACAGCGGTGGAGTTGCAGACGGGTTGCTCACGGGACTTCACACAATCTAGGAAATTGCGGACGTGCAGGGTCGGATCAGTGCCGCGGATCTGGTTCTTGAGTTTCCCCTTAAGAAGTTTTGGATGGCTTGACTTGAGNCCAAGATGATCNCCGGCTTCNACCCAGCNTTCGTCGCCGACAAAGCGCACGGGGCAGGTGCCCAGNCCTTTGATCCAATCACCNACCCCTTTGCCTGAGGAAAGCCGCATCACCAGCTTTATTCCATTGGCGTACTTGGCGTGAAGTAGGCCATCTGATTCGGCTTCGAATTCAATCGGCGTGGTTCCATCGGCATCGGCAGCCCATTGACAAAGATCGATCGTATGGGAACCCCACTCTGGTAGTCGCCAGGCAGAATAGAGTCCCTTATGATTACGCCATCGGCCTTGGCAATAGGCTTTGTTGAAAGGAANCTTTNGGGCCGGTCCGAGCCATTTATNCCAGTTGATAATCGCCGGATCCGGTTCAGGCTGAGCCGGCAGGGGATCGAGGTAGTTTTGCAACTGAAGGATGCCAGCGTGAACCTCTTTCATTTGTCCAAGCTTTCCCTTCAGNGCCAGATCGGCCGCCAGTTTAAAGTTTGGAACACTACGGCGCTGCGTTCCCGCCTGGAAGACTCTCTTGTGCNTCTTGATATTGTCATCCAGNTCTTGGCATTCTTGGATGTTCATCGCACAGGGCTTTTCACAATAGANGTCNTTGCCAGCACGAGCAGCGTAGATGGATGCCGTGGCNTGCCAGCGGTCTCCGGTGGTGACGAGGACTGCATCAATGTCATTCCGTTCCAGAACACCGGACATATCNTCATAAATGACGCAATCTTTGTTTCCATAATGCTTATCGGCCTTGCGCTTNATGATCTCGCGTCGCTCCTTTTGTGGATCGGCGACAGCAACGAATTGAGCATCCTTCTGNTGGAAGAAACCATCCAGAACCTTTTGACCTCGTCGCCCCACTCCGATACCGCCTAGGACAATGCGGTTACTGGGGGCAACACTCCCATTCTTGCCGAGGGCACTGGCCGGGATCAATGCGGGCATGCCGATGGGAGCAAGGGCAGTAGCCTTCAGAAAATTGCGTCGGGTCGTTCTTATACTCATGCGGCGAGAGGGGTTTTGTGGGGCAAATTAAAAAAAAAGAGAAGCTCCGATTCCTCGGAGCCTCTGGGTTGACCTCGCTATATAGGGCTAGAAAATGGGGCGCGGTACTGGGTTCAAACCAGTGGCCTCCANCGTGTCGAGGTGGTGCTCTAACACTAAACCATCGTGTTCTTTAAAACACCGATACCTTCGATGGCTGCCTCGAGNTTGTCTCCGGCTTTGAGGTAGGTGCCCTTGGCGTTGCCGACGCCGGCGGGGGTGCCGGTGGAGATGATNTCGCCGGGCTCGAGCGTAACGTACGAGGAGATGAACTCGATTACCGCAGCCACGGGGAAAATTTGCATCGCAGTGCTGGAGTCCTGCTTGATCTCGCCATTGACCTTNAGCGTGAGGCGNAGCTTTTGGGGGTCGGGAATGGCCTCGGCNCTGGTGACGCATGGGCCGACGGGGCAGAAGCCGTCGTGCCATTTGCCGTGCAGCCAATCGAAAAAGCCGTCNTTCTTGCGCTCCTCGCGCTTGGGGTTNGGCTTAAACTCGCGGTCGGAAATATCATTGACCACCGTGTATCCGGCNACGTGCTTGAGCGCGTCGGCTTCCTTCACGCCCTTGGCTTTTTTGCCGATGACAAACGCGAGCTCGCATTCCCAGTCAATGTGGTCGGGCGACACCTCGGGGATGGCGATGTCGGCGTCGGGATGGTTCAGCGCCGTGGAGGCTGGCTTCATGAAGACGTAGGGGAATGTCTTCTGCCGCGCGACGGCGATGCCGCCGCCTTCCTCGATGTGCTTGGCGTAATTGCCCGCCAACAGGAAAAGCTTGTTCGGTCGCGGCACGGGTGTGCGCAGATGTGCGTCCTCGGCTGCAAGCTTTGCTACTGAGCCTTCGTTGCTCTCCAGCCACTGGGCTACCAGCTTGGCGTCCTGATGTTTCGCACCGTGGGCAAGCAACGGCACNAGGTCATCGCTTTCAGTCAATTCCGGCTTGTGGTCGGTGCTTTCCCGCACCGCCTTTGCCGCTGCTGCTGCGGGTACGATGTTGCTCCCAAAATAAAATCCGGCTTGCGCCTTCCCGTTGCTTTCAAATCTGCAGAGTCTCATTTTGTTGATGTGTTTATTTTGAAATCCAGGCTGCGCGGCTCAATTTCATCAGGGCCGGCAGGTCGCCGTACTTCACCGCGCCCGGCAGGAAGTCGGGATGACGGTATGATTTCAGGTTGGCGAAACGAAATTTCGGATTCTCCATCGCGGCTTGTTGAATGCCGCCGACCTGCAATAAGGCCGCCGCCATAATGGCTCCTGTGTTGCCCTTGGCTTGCACAGTTACGCGCTCGGGTTTTTCCTCCTCAAATCCGCCAACCCACGACAGCAGTGTCATCACATCGTGCACGCGCCGTGCAAAGAGCGTGTGATTGTACCCAAAGCTGTAACCCGCATATTCACGGTTGTTGGCCACCTTGCGCGTTTGTTGGAGCGGCTCGTTGAGGAACTCGCCTTGTTGAAACAGATCCGCGCCCACCACTGCTGTGCCACGGTCCAGCAACGCCAGCACCTCTGCGGTCGGTTCGCCTTTGGCATCAAACAACGCGCTCTTGCCTTGGTTGGAAACAATTACTGCCACGCCCTTGTTCCATTTCTTCTTTGGATACAGGGAAACCACCGGCAGCACCTCGCCGTGCCTTTTTAAGCGCAGGATGTCGAGAAACTCGATGTGGCTGTCGCGCTTGAATTCATCCACCTTCTCGCGCGTGATGTCCTTAAATGCTGGCGGCGTGCGCCCGATCAGTGTGCCCCACGCTTCGCGTAGTTCGTCCTTCGACATTTTCGCCACGAGATTGTCGTCGCGGTCGGCAATCCATTTGGTGAGCTTGCGCTCAAAAGTTTCGCCGCCCTTTGGCTCGGGATGCTTCGCGTTCCACACCGAATGCTGTTCCTTGGTCAGCAGCTTGAAATCCTGTTCCACAATCGGCTTCGTGAAGCCCCATTTCATGTGGCGGTTGAACCAATCATACATCAAGCCGCGCGACACGTAATTGTAGTTGTGCTTGAAGCGCGTGAGGTCGGCACAAAACACATTCTCCTTTTTGCCGTAGAGCGCGTAAAGCTGCTGCAGTTGAGGATAGCCGTCGGTCATCATCGCGCGCGTCCAGTCGTCGGCCGCGGTCATGCCCTGCGGCTTGGGTGCGAACAGCGCGGTAAGTTCCACGTTGCCCGTGCCCACGCGCAACAGCGCGCAGTTTTCGCACGTACAACCTCCCTGCATCGAGGTGCTCACCATGCCGTTGGGAAACGCCGCGATGGGCCGGTCATCAATCGCACACAACAGAATCGTCTGTGTGCCGCCGCCGCTGCCACCGGTCACGGCCATGCGCTTGGGGTCTACGTCCGGTAGGCTCTCGAGAAAGTCTAGCGCGCGAATGCCGATCCAAGTCTGCAGGCCCATGATCGACTGCAACCGCATTTCCGCCTGCGTACTATAGAGGCCCCAGCTTGCCTTGCCTTCCATTTCCGGCCGCTGTTTGGCGAATCGATGAGCCAGTTGGTACGACAATTGCGTGCTGTCCGCATAACCGATCATGTCAAACAGCAGCACCACGTTGCCGAGGCGCGCCAGCGTCACCGCCCGCGCCACCTTGGGCATGCGACCCGATTCCTTGAACTTCTCCGCACCAATCTCGATCTCCTGCAGGATGCGCGACTCACTGTGTGTCTGCAGTCGTCCGCCATGGCCGTGCGGGCACAACACCGCCGGCCGCTTGCCTTTCGCCTTGGCCGTCGGCCGAAACAGGATGCCTGTCACGTAAAATCCCGGCACACTCTCGAAGTAGACCTTCTCCGCCGTAAAACCATCATGTGTCGTCTTGCCGTGGATCACAGCGTTCAGCGGCGTCTTCGCTGGCATCGGGTGCAGTCCCGTGGCAACCAGCACGCGACGTTTCAACTCCGCCTTGCGCGCCTCCCACGCCTTCAGCGTCTTGGGCACGACAAACGGAAAATGCCCATTCAAATCCTTCAACGGCTTCAGTCGCGCGTCTTCGGGCAGCTTGCCCTTTGGGAAAACACGGGGAGCTTCAGCAGCGCAAACCAACACGCCACCCAACACGGCGAGAGTAAAAACGAGACGTTTCATAAGCCAAACGGGTTCGGGAAACGGTGGCAGTTGGCGACGGGATGTCAAGGGCACGTTGGAGGAATTACAACCTCGCGTCTCACGCCGCGCAGGTCCATCTCGAACTCGATGTCCACGATGGGCGGCCGGCTGAAGTGCCACGTCAACCCCTTCAATGCCGCCGCGCCCATTCGCGGCAGCATCACGCTTTCCACGATGTCGCGCAGCGGGTGCACCGTGTACACGTTCGTCACCGTCACGCCCGTCCAGTCGGCGGCCAGCCCGCGCAGCCGCAGCTCCATTAGGTCCATCACGAACGCCGCCTTCTCCGCCATTGCCTCTGCGTTGGTTTCCTCGAAGCGCACAATGTTCTCGTTACGCAAACCGCCGTTTACCTCGCCGCCGCCGGCTACCACGAAAGTCTGCCGCCCATCCGCGCAGGGTGCCGTGTGCGAAAATGCATGCAGGCAAACTTCTCCCGGTGCATCGGCAAACGGCGCCACGTTCGTCCGCGCCACTGGATTCTGTCCGTCCACCATCAGCCCCCATTCCTCCAGCAACGCGCGATAGCCTCCGTTGAAATCCCCGAAGCCCTCCATGCTGAACGGCTCCGGCGATCGCAGCTCCACCCCGCACAACGCCTCCCGCCCAAGGCCGTTCGCCGTTAAATATTCGTCGATGCGCTCAAACCCCGCGCGCCACGGCAGCATCTCCCCAAGAGTGACGTGCACAATCTCAAACCCCTCTCGCGCCACCACCCCGCTGCTGTATGGCGCGATGCCGGACAGGAAATCGTAACCGCCGCGCGCGTTGGCCAGTCGCTCTGGCATCAGGTCAGGATCTCCTTCACCA
>PBPF01000028.1 GCA_002724615.1 Verrucomicrobiales bacterium
TCCTATGCCGACTCGGATTGGATCCAACAACCCGTCTCAGTTCTGGAATGGCGATCTGGACGATGTGGCGATATACAACCGCGCCTTGTCGGATTCGGAAATTCACCAACTGATGGGGCCGCCCTCGGTGGGCTCGCTGGAGATGTGGTTTGATGCGAATGATGTAAACGGGGATGGAGTGAAGGACGCCTTGGCCGATGGTTCGGCGGTCTCTTCCTGGGTGGACAAAGCGCCTTCAAATAACGGCACCAATACGGCTTCGCAAGCGACCGCTGCGCGGCGACCGGTGGTGAGGTCGAATGTTCAAAACGGGCTACCGGTTGTCCGCTTTGACGGGGCAGACGACTTGTTGACCGGCACCGCTGAAGTCAACGGTTCCGAACAGATCACAATCATCGCGGTAACAAAGGACATCAATACGGCCAACGATGGTGTGGGCAATGCGTTTGGAAGTGTGATTCACTGGACAGAATTTGCCAACAAGTACGGGCAAGTGTATCTGGAATCATACAACACGGCGAACCCCAGTTCCAAACATCGAGTGCATGGACGAATTGGCAAGGGTGGCACACCTCCGACAGGGCAGCCACCTTGGCAATTTGGTGATGATGTTTCACCGCCAGTTCAGAAATTTGGCATTTCCATGGTCACGAGAAATCAGAACACTGTTAAAACGTATTTTGATGGTTTGAGTCGAGTGACGCAGAATGGTTATGGGACCAGCACCAAGATAGTAGGCACAAAGGATGACTTCGCGCTGGGATATGGTAGTGGGCAAACATTTAATCCCCCGGACTCACTGTCTGGGTTCAACGGCGATATCGCCGAGATTCTCGTTTATAGCAAGGAGTTGAACGCCACCGAAAGGACAAGAGTGCATGATTACTTGGCGTCCAAATGGGGGATAAATTTGCCATCAGGGTTGGCTGCAGGTTGGGCAGGGCAGGGCAAGATTTCGCGTTACGTTAACGGTGTGAAGTTTGATGATATCCCACTGAAAACTCCTGCGGGCATAGCGTCTGTTGAGGAGATTCTGATTGGTGCAAATTCCACATCTCCAGTTGGTTCACCATTTGGAGGGAAACTGGATGAGATTCGTATCTACGGCCGATCGTTGAAGGATGAGGAGGTGGCGGTGTTGTACCAGTTGACGCCGCCGCCGATCTATACCATGACGCGCGCTGTGGCGTTGGCGGACTTGAATAACGACGGGTACAAGGATTTGGCGGTGGCGAATTATGGGAAGGTGAATTACTGGTTCCGCAATGATGGTACGGCTTTTAACTCGAGGATTCCGGGCCGCTTTTCCGAGGCACGCAAGGTGTTTGCGGGGCTGGAGAATAATTCTACGTCGCTGGCGTTTGGCCATGCGGATGTGGAGGTGGTTGGCACGACCCAGTATCCGGACTTGATTGTGGGTAATGACAGGGCGGGCAACTTGTTTTTCTCGGGTTATCCGGTCGGGGATGGCTTTAAGCCGCCATTGGATTTGAATGCGACACCGGATACCAACCAGACCAATGTGCTGGCGCTTGCGGACATTAATAGTGACGGGCGGAATGATATTTTGGTGGGCAACTTGGGGGCGCAGGATGTGGTGTATTTCAACAACGGAGCGCAGTATCCGAACACGCCCTTTAACCTTGCGAATGGAGTAATCCTGCCGGGAGGCAGCAAGGACACGCAGGCATTTGCCACTGGCAATGCCACGGGTGGAAGCCGGCCGGACTTGGCAGTGGCGTATGGTGGCGGCGTGAATGGGGTGTACCTGAACACCTACGGTAACGGGACATTCGATCTGGCTCCGCAGATTGTGGGTGATACCACCGGCAATAGCACGGGTATTGCATGGGCGGACATGGTGAGCGATGAGCAGGTGATCTTTGCCAACCAAAGGTCCAGGGAGTTTGCGTTGTACATGGAGCCTGTGGACAGCAACAACACGGCCAAGCTGAAGTTTTACCTCGGCGGCTCGAAAGTGCTCGAGACGGAATCGGCTCAGCGTTTGGATCCCGCGAAGTGGCATCATTTGACCGTAATGCGTAACGATATTCCTGCCAGTACATCGGATGAGTTTCTCATGTATTTGAATGGTCAGCAGGTTGCGGTGGCCAAGAGCCGATTGACAATTTACGCACCGGACCCGGCGGCAGACTTGCGACTGGATTTTGGCCAGCGCAGTACTACTGCGAAGGGCGGNCGTTCGGGTGATTTCCCCTTCAAGGGAATGATGGATGATGTGCGGGTCTATAACCGTGGCATGAATGCGACTGAGGTTGTGGATTTGTACGAGGAGTTGAGCGTGCCTCCTCCNCCNGCGCCTCCGCCNGCCGCCTTGTTGGCATATTTCCCATTGGATGATGGGCAGTTTANTGACGTGGTGAATAATACAATCAATACGCTGAACCTTGGTGTGGNCACGATTCCTGGCCGCGTGGGTGATGCGGATGGAGCACTGGAGTTTAACGCCACGAGTGAGTCGTTGGTTGACTTGGGGATCGTGGATTACTCGCCGGCGTACAATGCGGGGTCGTCATGGGCACTCTCCATGTGGGTGAAGGCAAGGCCTGATGGCGCGGCGAACGGCACGGTGATTAGCAAGTCGGACGCGTTTTCCGGATGGCGNGTGTTGCTGGACGAAACGGCCAACAACGTTGTGAAATTCTACACCAACGATGGCTCAGNNGAGCATGTGTTGACAGGTACGAAGCGCGTCCAGGGAAGCAACTGGCACCACGTGGTGGTAGAGTTGGATGGCGGAGAGAAGCGAGTGTATTTCGACGGAGTGCTGGATCAGTCGGCCAGCGGAGTTGGCACGCCCCGGATTAATTTGCAGCAGTTGATTTTTGGCGCCAAGGAAAGGGTGGGCTCGGATCGTGAAGGTTATGATGGTTGGCTGGATGAAGTGCGGATTTACAACAAGGCTTTGGGAGCCACAGGAGTGGCCGACCTCTACAAGGCCCAGAAGCCCGGNAACTACGGAAGTGCGNTTATTAAGGTAAACTTAAAGGATGATTTTCTGGATGCGGGCGAGATCGCGAGGCTGGAGTTGTTCCGCGAGGCGGGCACGACACTGAAGCCGTTCGTTACAAAGGAATTCACGGCGACAGGCGACGCGTTTACCTACGGGTTCACGTTTGCGGAGACGGCCAATGCCTGGNTNGATGGTCAGGGCGCATGGAAGGTGACCAACGTGAAGGGGAACTTCATTGTCGACAGCGTGGAAATCACCATCACCACNGCCCAGTATGTCCGTTACAAGAAGTACTACATCGACCAGATGCCCGCCTCGACCATTTATGGATTTAACGCGATGATGAACAGGGATGTGTTCTTTGCTGCGGTGGTTAAGCACTCACAAATGACGGCAAACTACACGTTGTTGCACGAGATTGGTCATTTGCTTTCAGCCAGCCATGGGCTTGGGGATGATCCCGGCGTGAACCTTAGCAGCAGCAGCCATACCTTTAGTCCGTACAAAACGCAGTTCAAGNCGGCGCAGGATAGTTTTATATCCATGGGCAACCACTTCATTTCAGTCTCGGGCAATGGCACCAGGAATTTTGGGTATGGCAAGTACTGCACGATAATGGCAACTCCAGTCGNTGGCATGGGAGAACGGCGCATTCCGCGGTTCTCCGGAGCCAAGTCCACGTGGGGTGGCATGTCCACTGGATATCAGCCTGGTGTCTTTCTGCCCCCNCCGTACGGCAACTTCAACGTTCCCATGCCTTTTGACAACGCAAAGGCCTTGACCATTATCGGTAATGTAGCGTCCGCATACCGCGACTCCGATGGCACTCTGCCAACCGATCCCAATGCCACCCAGCCTTTCCGGCTTCCTGGAATGCGCGAGGGAATTGCTGATCAGGGAGGGGNCCAGCAGATGGCTGGTGGCGGAGGCGGTCGTACAGGCGGCTTGCCCGGCGGTTCAGGCGGTTCCAGCGGAAGCCCGTCCAGTAACAACCCGCCTGATGCCACCGGCGGCAATACCGGTCGTCGTGAACCCGGTCGTGGACTCGAGAANACTGGTCGGCCCACCAACCCCGCTNCAACAAGGCCTGACTCGGGAACAACCCAGCGTCCGCCTCTCCAGCCGCAACCCGGTGGAAACAATGGCGGAGGGCGGCGTCCCAGCGGCAGACCCATCATCGTGCGTCCGCCCAACCCCAACCCAAAGCCTGTCACTCCAAGTACATTGCCCAACGATAATCCCGGGGGCGCAATCGTCCTTGCACCCAAACGNCAGATNGATGGCGGCTACCAAGCCACCGCCTCCGGCACCAACCGCGGCGCGACTGGNAGTTCCAACGAAAATTCTGCTCGAACAGACGACAATCGGCGTGCCTTCCACGGCAAATCTGTCTGGTGGGTGNTGCAAGCCCCCGCCGCCGGCACCTACGAGATAATTGCCGACACTGCGGGCAGCAATATCGACACCACACTGAGTGTCTATCTGCCCGGCANCACCACTCCACGCTCCAACGACAATGCCCCCAATAGTCCCGCGCCTTTCAGTCGCGTACAAATTNCCCGCGTTGCCATCAAGGCTGGAGATTCCATCCGCATCGCTGTCGATGGTGTCAATGGAGCCGAAGGTCTCATCAAGCTCCGTATCCGCTTAAAGCCGATCAGATAATGCCGAAATGGCAGCAGGGGTTGGCGTTGCTTTCCAGCCAAACCCAATTGTAGCGGAGGTCTCCAAAAACTAGGCCAGCTTCCACTCGCCGCGGCCTGGGCGGTCCAGTATCTGGTTCGCCTCCTTGTCGCCAGCAAACTCGTACTTCTTTGGATCCCATTTTAGTTCGCGGCGTAGTTGGTAACCGTGGTTGCCGAGGCTGCACAGGATGCTGGTGTGGGCGCCGAAGGATACATCCGCCACCGGTCTTTTGCGGCTGCGGATGCAGTCGATCCAGTTGCGTCGATGGCTGCGCCCAATATCCGGCAGTCGCCAGTCGTTCTTGCCAAAGGCCGAGTTTACCGCGCTCTTCGGGTTGGCCGTGATGCCGCGACGATCCACGTATAATGTCCCTTCGGTCCCGTAAAAAATCACGTCGTTGAACGCATCCCTCGTGCTCTCATGAATGATCTCCAGCCCGTCCGCATAAATCATCCGTAACCCGCTTCCGCCAGTCTTTGGCGGAATGACTTTCACTGGGCCGGTTTCATCAATGTCCATTGCCCATTTCGCGATGTCGTAATGATGCGCGCCCATGTCGCTGAGTCCACCCCCGGCGTACTCGCGGTAGCGTCGCCATTGCGGAAAGTGCCGGTGCACATCTGTGGGGCACAGCACTGAGTTGAACGCACGCTCGGGCGCCGGTCCCAGCCACAGGTCCCAGTTAATGCCTTCGGGTTTTCTTTCGGCGGGCAAATCGCACGGCACGGCTGCGCCTCCCACGCCGATTTTGATTTTGGTCACCTTGCCCACGCGCCCGTTGCGGATGCATTCCACCGCCTTGCGGAAATGCCCGCTAAACTCTGTCCGCTGTTGGCTGCCCACTTGGTAAACGATCTTGTTTTTGCGCGCCGCCTTTAGTGTCTCCAGTGCCGCGCGGATCGTCACCGTCAGCGGCTTTTCACAGTACACATCCTTCTTCGCCTCAGCCGCCATGATCGACGGTATCGCATGCCAATGATCCGGCGTGCCGATCACCACCGCATCCACCCGCGAGTCCGCAATGGTTTCACGAAAATCTACTGCCGCCTTGCACCCGTGCTCCGCCCCGTACTTGCCGCGCACTCGCCCCAGCGCATGGTCCAAACGCACCTTGGCGACTTCCGCCAGACTCACGACACGACAATCCTTTTGACCCAGAAAAAACCCGAGGTGTCCCAGAGACTGCCGTCCCAGCCCGATGAATCCCAGCTGGATCGTGTTGCTGGGCTTCTTCGCCCAAGCGCGGCTGGAGATAATGTTTGGCCCAATGATCGTGGCGGCTGTGGTCTTGAGAAACGTGCGTCTGGTAGTTTTCATATTGAAGCGATCAGTTTTCTGTTGTCAGAAAATTGCAAGGCCCAGTGTCATCAGGCGCCTAATGACTGTAAACTGCAAATTGACTTTGGTGATCGGCTGCGAATCACTCGCTCACGCAATACAAGTGCGTGTCTGAACGAAGGAATAGACGACCTTTGCTGACAGCAGGGCTCCCGTTGAAGACGGAGCGATCACTGGCGAAGGTGTTTTGGGCGAGTTGCTTGAATTCTGGCTTGGCTTCCAGAACAAATGTCCCCGCATTCCGGCTTACAGAAATGATTTTTCCATCAATGACAATTGGCGATGCGTAGAATTGTGGGGTGCGTCCGGTGCTTTTCAATCTTTCCCGGTATGCCTCCCGGCCGGTTTGTGCATTGAGACAGACAGCGTAGCCACTGCGATCCATCCAATAAAGGTGGCCTTTGTGATATACCGGTGTGGCCACATAAGGTGAATTGCGCGAGGTCCAAAGGTGATCGGATTCCTTCACTTCGCCTTTACCTCCAAGTTTAACCGCAACACTGGATTGAGGGCGGCCACCGAATGCAAAAAGCGTGTTTCCACCGGCGATCACACTCGGCGAAACATTACCACCCCTGCCGGCACCCACATCGGTGTAGGCATACCAGGTGATGCTTCCTTTCTTGGCATCAAAGCTCCATATTTCACCAGGAACAGCCAAGGTTAACTCTGTTTGATCTTTGTTATTAATCAGGATGGGGGTGCCGTAGGAGTCTTGATACGACGAGTACGCATTTGGCCCCCACTCCCACGCCACTTTCCCGTCCTTCTTATTCAGTGCATAAATCTTGTGACCTTCCTGCAGTGCATTGATATAAACAAAATCGCCATGAAGGATCGGGCTGCTGGATGAGCCCCAACGCTTTCGACTGGAATCGGTGCCCACGTTTTTCTGCCAAAGTTTCACTCCCTTCAGATCGAAGGCAGCCATGCCGGACTTGCCCAGAAAAACATAAATTGCCTTGCCGTCGGTTGCAGGCGTGCTGGTTGCGTAACCATGCTCTGGCACGCCCATTCCTCCGTAATTGTCCTCATTTGCCGTTGGCTTTAGATCTTTTTTCCAGATTGTCTTGCCGGACTTGGCATCGACGCAAAGAAGATGGCGCATAATTTCGGACGGGCTGCCACCACGGTTACCCGCGCCGTAACCCGAATAACTGGTGAGATAAACTCTGTCGTTCCACACGATAGGGCTGGAAGCACCGTATCCCGAAAGCTTCAGTTTCCACTTCAGGTTTTTTGTTTCACTCCAAGTCGTAGGTGCTTTTTCCCCGTGGGTAGTGCCGTCGCCGCGCGGTCCGCGCCATTGGGGCCAATTGCCGTTGTCGGCAGCTACGAGAGTGGTGGCAAAAAGGAGAGGGAGGAGGGTTTTCATGATCGATATTCCAGACGGTTTTTGAGGCTGCCGTGTTACGCAAATGGAGCAAAGCAGAAAAAAGGGCGGCCGTGAAGCCGCCCTGATTTAAGGTTTATTGGCAACTAGATATCGTTGCGCCTGTCGCCTTCACGGCGTGGCGGACGACGGTCGCCATCTGGACGCGCGCCGGGACGCCTGTCGCCCTCGCGGCCATCTGGACGCGCGCCAGGGCGTCTGTCGCCTTCGCGTCCGCCGGGACGGCGGAAATCCGGACGGTCACCGCCGCCGGGACGTGAACGGAAGTCAGGACGGCCACCGGATCCACCGGGACGCCCGCCAAACTGCGGCGCCATTTCTTCGCGGCTGATCTTGCCGTCCTTGTTCTTGTCCAATGCCGCCAACGCCTTGGCTGCGTTCTTCAATTCCGCAGCGCTGATTTCGCCATCCTTGTTAGCATCAATAGCGGTGATGATTGGGCTGGGCGGCATTCGGAAGCCACCAAATCCAGGCCGACCGCCTTCTCCGGGGCGCCCACCCTGTCCGGGACGTCCGCCTTCACCGGGGCGACCTTCTCCCGGGCGACCACCGCCGAATTGTGAACGCATTAATTCGCGCATTTCCTCACGGGACGGCCGTTCGTTCTCATCAATTTGGCCATTACCGTTCTTGTCGAACTTTTTCAGCATGGCAGCCCGCATTGCCTCGCGGTCAAAACCGCCAGGACGTCCTTCACCTGGACGACCACCGGGTCTGCCTTCGCCTGGACGACCACCGGGTCTGCCTTCACCTGGGCGACCACCGGGCCTGCCTTCGCCTGGGCGACCACCGGGTCTGCCTTCACCTGGACGACCACCGGGCCTGCCTTCACCTGGACGACCATCCTCGGCGAACATAACTGGCCAGTCGAGGAGGTCGACGGACGGCTTTACATCTACGATC
>PBPF01000004.1 GCA_002724615.1 Verrucomicrobiales bacterium
TCGACAATGACATCAGCGCCCTCCGTCGCAAGCACCCGATCGTCCGACTCCACATTGAGGCCAAAAACGCCGACATGTACGCGCTTCAATTTCAGCCATGGCTGCGATAATGAACAGGCCGATAATTCGAAAATGAAAATTCTTATCACTGGAGCCAGCAAAGGCATTGGCTTGGCCACCTCGAGAATGCTGGCCGAGCAGGGCCACGATGTGGTCGGTTTGGCACGCACTGAGCCAGACGACTTTCCCGGCTTGTTTCGGAAGATTGACCTGAGCAAGGAGGCCGCGCGCAAGACGCTTTTTGCCGAGCTGGCTGATGAGCACAAGTTCGATGGACTCCTCAACAATGTCGGCCTCGTTAATCCCGCGCCGCTCGACGAAATCACCCTTGAGGATTTCGATGCCTGCGTCGATGTGAACCTTCGATGCTCGCTCCAAGCCACTCAAGCAGTTGTCCCCCACATGAAGGCGCAACGCCACGGTCGCATCGTGTTTACCTCCAGCATGGTTGTCGCCGGCGTTCCTTACCGCACCAGCTACGCCGCCTCCAAAAGCGGCATGGTCAGTTTCACTCGTAGCTGGGCGCTCGAGCTCGCCACGCACGGCATAACCGTCAATGCCGTTGCTCCCGGCCCAGTGGAAACCGAACTCTTCAACACCAACAATCCGCCCGGCAGCGAAAGCCGCGCCCGCTACATTGAGGGCATCCCCATGAAACGCGTCGGCCTGCCTGAGGAACTTGCCGCCGCCAACTGCTACTTCCTCGTCGGCCAATCCGGCTTCACCACCGGCCAAACTCTATTCGTCGACGGCGGCTACATGACCGGCAAATCCGCACTTTAAGCCCACCCAACACCATGAGCATCGAAGACAAAATCACCGAACTCGGCATCACTCTGCCCGAGGCCCCTGCCGCAGTAGCGGCGTATCAACCATGGATACGCACCGGCAATCTTATTTTCACCTCCGGGCAACTGCCCTTTCGCGACGGCGAAATCGCCTTTGCCGGCAAGCTCGGTGCCAAAGTGTCCGACGAAGACGGTTATCAAGCCGCCCGCCAAGCCGCGCTTAATGCGCTCGCCCAAATCAAGTCCGCCACCGGCGACCTCGACAAAGTGCAAAAAATNGTNCGCATCGAGGGNTACATCCACTGCGCCGAGGGTTACCGAGGCCACCCGCAAGTGCTGAANGGGGCCTCCGACCTCATCGCCGAAATCTTCGGCGACCGAGGCCAACACACCCGCCTCGCACTAGGCATCAACGAAATGCCACTAAACGCNGCCGTNCAATTGGCGATGACTGTTGAGATTGCCGATTAGCCAATCAACTCCGGCACNGGTTTGCCGGGNGCNGGCANGATGGGCACGGGGCGGCCTTGGAAATCTTTCATGAGGCCGTTGGCGGCGTCGATGCCGAGGTGGTGGTAGAGTGTGGCCATNAAATCGCGCGGGCCGGTGCGGCGTTCGATGCTGTCTTCTCCCTTGGCATCGCTGGCGCCGATGATGCCGCCGGTCTCGATGCCGCCGCCCGCCCAGAGGTTGGTGAAGGCGCGGGGCCAATGGTCGCGTCCGGGCTGGACGGTGCCTTTCTTGCCGCTGGCCACGCCGCCNCCGCTGGAGGCCACGCGGCTGATGCGCGGGGTGCGGCCGAATTCGCCGGAGACACACACGAGCACTTTNTTGTCGAGGCCGCGCGCGTAGACATCCTCGATGAGCGCGGTGACGGCCTGATCAAAAGTGGGCATGCGAAACTTGAGCGCGTCGAAAATGTGATGGTTCACTGCGTGATCATCCCAGTTGGACACACGGCCACAAAGCGGCCCGGACAACTCGGTGGTGATGATTTCCACGCCGGCCTCGACGAGGCGGCGGGCGAGCAGCAGTTGCTGGCCCCAGCGATTGCGCCCATAACGATCGCGCGTNCTGTCACTCTCGCGGCTGAGGTCGAACGCGCGTCGGGCATCGGCACTGGTGAGCAGTTGCAGGGCTTGCGACTCATAGGTGTCGAAGGCATCGATGGAGCCAGAGTGGTCGGTGGCACGCTCCAGGCGGTCGAGCTGATCCTTAAGGCTCAGGCGGCNGCGCAGGCGATCGGCGGCGGCGGGTTTGAGGCCGATATTGGGCACCTCGAAGTTCGGTGCGTTGGGATCGCCGCTGACGCTGAATGGGCCGTATGCCGGCCCAAGGTGGCCTTGGCCGGTGATGGTGAAGCTGTCGTAGCGCGTGACGGGGTTGACGCCGATGTAGTTGGGCAACGCGCGATCCGGGCTGCGCTTGAGATAGTTGGCGAGGCTCATCCAGTCGGGATGGATGGGCTTGCGCTTGTCGGCGGAATCGGTGTCGCCGGTNAGCATTTGCAGCGAGCCCGCNGGATGCCCGCCNCCGTTGTGCACCATGGAGCGCAGCAGCGTAAACTTGTCGGCAATCTTCGCGTGGCGCGGCAGCAACTCGGTGAGCTGCATGCCGGGCACTTTGGTGGCGATGGGNCCAAACGGACTGCGGTATTCGCTGGGCGCGTGCGGCTTGGGATCGAACGTGTCGAGATGCGAACAGCCACCGCGCAGCCAAACGAGAATCACCGCCCGGCCTTTGCGCGGCGTGCCGCTTGCCTCTCTCGCGCGCAACACACCGGGCAACGCCAACCCGCCCAATCCAATCCGCATGAATTCGCGCCTTTTCATATTCGCTTCACTTACCGGGGAATTTCTCCATCAACCATTGTTCCGTGGCGCGCACGCCNGGTGGGAAGCCGCGGGGACCGTGGCGGGCTTGGACGGCGATGGTGCCATCGGTGTCGATGACATACACGCGGTCGGGCCACGCGCTGTATTGGTAGTTGACGGCATTGTCCATGCNGTCGACCAGCGTGGGCATGGAGAGGTTGAGGGCGGCGGAGCATTGCCGCGCGACATCCACGCGCTCGCCAAAGTTGACATGGTTGCGGAAGGAGATGCCAGCGCGCTCGTTGCTCTCGAATTTCCAGCCGTCGTTCGGGTGGGCTTCCTTGATATAAATCATGAAAAATTCCGCATCATTTTTATAACGGCCATAGAGGCTCTCAAGGGCGCCAACCTGGGCCCGGAAAGGCGGTCACGTGTAACTGCCGAAGACAAGGACGACTGGCTTGCTANCGCGAAAATCGCTGAGGCGCACGGTGCGGCGNCCGTCGATGGTCTTGAGCTTGAAATCGGGAGCGCGGTCGCCCTCGTGAACGGTATCAACGCGGCGCAGGTCGCCGGGGTGGCCCTTACTGCCGTTGAGCAGCGGGGGCGGCTTGACGCTTGAGCAGCCGACAGCGACAAGCAGCAGGGCGAGAATTGCGGGCAGGGATTTCACTTTTTCTCCTTCCCTTTGATGTAGTGTTCGAACCGTTTCTTCAAGTCAAATTGGTGTCCAGCCATTCGCGCGCGGCCTCGACGCCCGGGGCGAACCCATACGGGCCGTGTCGCGCTTGGACGGCGATGCGACCGGCGGCGTCAACCACGAACACGCGGTCCGGCCACGCAGCCCACGCCTCGCTGACAGCATTTTCCATGGTGTCCACCAGCGCTGGCCAAGTGATGTTGAGCAGCGCGCAGGCGTTGGTGGCGGTGGCTTCGCGGGCGGCAAGCGTTGTGGGATCCTNGATGTTGATACCGTCGCGTTCGTTGCTGGGTACCTGCCAGCCGTCACTGGGGTGGGCTTCCTTGATATAGACGAGGTAAAACGCGGCGCGCTGGCCATGGGTCTCGTATAGCTCCTGCAGGGCGCCAACCTGGTCCCGGAAGGGCGGTCAGGTGTAGCTGCCGAAGACGAGTACCACGGGCTGCCCGCGCAGGGCCGAGAGTTGCACATCGCCTCTGCCGTCTAGCTGCGGCAGGCAAAAATCAGGGGCGGCATCGCCCACGACGAACTTATCCGGGATGCGCAGGTCGCCCGGGTGGATGCCAAATTCCTCCTCGTCGCTGGCGGCGGGCATCAGGCGGGGATGCGCCACGGATCGCGCTGCGGACGGTTGACCATCCATTGCGCGGCGTTGTTGCCGAGGATGCGCTCGGTGGCCGGATCCCACTTGAGGTCCGCGCCAAGCAGCATGGCGATATTCCCGAGGTGCGCGACGGTGATGGAGCGGTGGGCCTGTTCGCAGGGGGCCACGCATTCCTTGCGCGTCTTCACGCAGTCGATGAAATTGCGGAAATGATTCTCGCTGGCGTAAAGGCGCTTATCCTTTGCCGTCAATGGATCCTTGATAATGGATTCCTTCGAGGCCTTCAGCGAACCACGGTTGACGTACACCCAACCTTCGGTGCCCTCGAAACGCACGCCGCGCGGGAAACTCGAGTCAACCTCCATCACACGCCCGTCTTGATACACAGCTTCAAAGTGAAACTCTGTCGCTGTGTCCCACAGTTCGTCGGGCGGAAACTTGCCCTTGGCGTTGCGGATGGCCACCGGGCCGGATAGTTCCGTGCCCATACCCCATTGCGCGATATCGGGGTGGTGTCCGCCCCAGTCGGTGACCTGCCCGCCGCTGTAGTCAAAAATCCAGCGGAAGTTCACGTGGCAGCGCGCGGGCGCGTAGGGCTTCATGGGCGCGGGGCCGAGCCACAGGTTGTAGTCAAAACCCTTGGGCACCGGCTCGGTCTTTTTGCGACCGCCTGTCTTTCCGAAATCCGGCCGCCCCGGCGGCAGGCCTACCTTCACGCGCTGCAATTTGCCCAGCCGCCCATTGCGCGCCACTTCGCACGCCAGCCGGAAGCGCGCGTCCGACCGCTGTTGACTGCCACATTGGAACACGCGCTTGGAGGCTTTCACCGCGTCGCTCATGATGCGCCCCTCGGCGATGGTCAGCGAGAGCGGTTTCTGGCAGTAGATGTCCTTGCCCGCGCGCGCAGCCGCCACTACCTGATAGCCGTGCCAGTGATCCGGCGTGCAAACTTCTACCGCGTCGATGTCCTTGCGGGCGAGCAGCTCGCGGAAATCCACGAACGCCGCGCAGCCCTTGCCGCCGCGGTTGTTGCGGGTGTTCACNGTGTCGACCAACTTGCGTGCTGGCTCGCGTCCGCGCACNGANCCGTTCCAGTAGCCGGGTCCNTCCGTGTTCACGTCACACACCGCCACCACTTGCACGCGGTCATCNTGGAGGAACCTCCGCATGTCGCCGGTGCCCTGGTTGCCCGTGCCGATGAAGCCCATCGTGATGCGCTCACTGGGAGCCACCGCGCCATTCAGCCCCAGTACCGATCCAGGCACCACCAGTGGTGCCGCCGCCACTGCCGTGCCTTTTAAAAAACCACGGCGCGTCACGCCCGTCTCATGCTTCTGCTGTTTCCGTTTCATGCTTTCTAGCGCTCCCGTTTGAATTCCAGTTTTTCAAAACCTTCTGTTCGCCGTTGCGCCGCCACTCGCGCCGCTTTACCTCCACGCCCTCCTTAAACACTCGCTCGCTCTTTTTCTCCCCATCCTCGTGCCACGTAATGTACGCGCCGTGGAGTCGGTCGTTCACAAACTCCGCCTGCGAGCGTTTCTGCCCGTTCTCGTAAAACACCGAGTGCCGCCCATCACGTTTGCCATGGCTGTAGCACACGTCGATTTGCAGCTGACCATTCTCGTGCCACACCAAGTGCGGTCCGTGACGCACGCCGTGCCGGTAGGTCACTAGCGAATTCTTATTGCCGTTTTCAAAATACCAAAGCTCCTCCCCGTGCGGTCGGCCCTCATGAAAGTTTCCTTCCAGCGCAACCTTGCCTCCCTCGCTCGGCTCCATCGCTTGTCCGGTGAAAAGCGTGCCCTCCTCGCGCAGGTAGGCCAGACAATCCTCCCGAAACTGGTCAAACCGTTCTCCCGCCTCATTGCGCCACTCCAATTGGGCGTACTTCACCGGCTTCGCAATCGCTTGGGCTGTCATGGGGGCAGTGTCAATTTTCGATGTTCAATTTACAAGTATCATTTGGTCCGGTTTGAAAATTGGAATTTGTGGATCGATAATTTACGCTTCGCACATGCCGCAGCCCCAAATCGTCGTGCTCGACGGGCACACACTCAACCCCGGCGACTTGTCGTGGGAAGCCATCGCCGCGCAGGGGGAATTCACCGTGCACGACCGCACGCCACCGGGACAAGTCGCCGAGCGCGCGGTTGACGCCGAGATTGTTTTCACAAATAAGGCACTGCTGCCCGCCGACACTATCGAAGCTCTATCCAACCTGCGTTACATCGGCGTGCTGGCCACCGGCTACAACGTCGTCGACACCGCCGCCGCCGCCGCGCGGGGCATTCCTGTTACCAACATCCCCGCCTATGGCACCGCGTCGGTAGCGCAAATGACTTTTGCGCTTATCCTCGAGCTGGCCTCCCAGCCTGCCCTGCACAATAGCAGCGTGCGCGCTGGCGACTGGTCCGAATGCCCCGATTTTTGTTATTGGCAAAAACCGCTCGTGGAATTGGACGGCCTCACGCTTGGCATCATTGGCTACGGTGCCATTGGTCAAGCGGTCGCGAATCTCGGTCGCGCTTTCGGCATGAACATTCTCGCCCACACGCGCACGCCGCGCGAGGCAGAGAACGTACGGTTTGCCGATTGCGAAACGATTTTTCGCGAAGCCGACATCGTCACCCTGCACTGTCCGTTGACGGATGAAAATCAGGGCTTCGTGAATGCCGAACGACTGGCCTTGATGAAGCCGACGGCCTTCCTCATCAACACCGGCCGCGGCCCGCTCGTTGATGAAGGCGCCCTCGCCGATGCGCTGAACCAATCGCAAATTGCCGGAGCTGCCGTGGACGTTTTGTCGGTTGAGCCGCCGCCGCCGGGCAATCCGCTGTTGAACGCGAAGAATCTGGTCATCACCCCGCACATCGGCTGGGCCACACAGGCGGCACGGGCGCGGTTGATGGAAATTGCGGCGGCTAATCTGCGGGCTTTCCTCGCGGGCTCGCCGGTAAACGTGGTGAATGGGGTCTGATAGTGAAGAACCCAAAAGTGGATGNGTACATCGAAAAGGCGGCGCCGTTTGCACGGCCAATTTTGAAGAAGATCCGGAGCCTCATGCACAAGGCGTGTCCGGCAATGGAGGANGAGCTGAAATGGGGCGCACCGGCGTTCATGCACGAGGGNTTNGTNGCAGGCATNNTGGCATTCAAGGCTTACGTGCGGTTCGGTTTCTGGCGCGTNAAGGAACTGGAAGACCCTGATGGCCTGTTCGTCACCGACAGCANNTCTTTCATGAANNGCGANCGNTTGACGGATGTAAAGGAGCTGCCGTCGGACAAGATTCTCATCAAGTATATCAAGGCCGCCGTGGTGCTAAACGTCAGCGGACAAAAACGCCCCAAGCCCACCCAGCGCAAACCGCTGGCTGTGCCGGATGATTTAAANAATGCCCTCGCAAAAAANGCGAAGGCGAAAAAGACGTTTNGCAACTTCTCNCCCAGTTGCCAACGCGAATATATCGAGTGGATNANNGAAGCCAAACGCGAAGCNACNCGCGAAAAACGCATTGCCACCGCGCTGGGATGGATGGCGGAAGGGAAGGAGAAGAACTGGAAGTACAGGTAATTTATTGATTATCCAACAGCGCGCGCGCTGCGCTCACCAACGCTTCCACTCGCACTTCAATCTCAAAATCCGACGGCGCTTCACACGTGTAGCTGAGGCGCGTCTTGTTCATCACGAGCCAAAATGCCTCGGGCCAGAGCTTCCGCACGGCGGGGTCCAACTCCGGCTTGATGAGGCCGCGGTCGTTATTGCGACCGTCGATTTGCGGCGAATGATCGATGGGGCAAACAGCTTCCACCGCATTGAGCACCCGCCTTGGTTCGGTGGGTGTGCCGTCCATTTTNAGTTCGTAAAAATAAAACCCCTTCGCCTCCCAATCTTCGTGCAGTTGAATGGTNAAATCCAAATTCGGCAGTGTCTCAAGCCACGCCACGTGCGCGGCGATNTCCGGCGTGNGCAGANGTTTGTAATCGCGGTTGAGATCCTCNCCTGCNGCATTNTCACGTGTGTTGGCGGGGAAGCCGGTGGGGTTTAGGCATGGGCAGAGCCATAACTCCGCGTCCTTGGGCCAGATATTTTCAGTGATTAGCCGAAGCATGGCCAAGGGCGCAGCGGGCTCGTCACCATGGATTCCACTGGAAAGATAGATTCTGCTTTGAACTGTTTCCGGTGCGCGATGCAGCGTGAGAAGTCGCAGATCATTTCTGGTTTCCAGCCAGTGAATGGACCACCCATTGGCTTCAGCGGCAGCGAGGCAATCAGCCAGAACCGATTCAATCTCGATAGTCTCGCCGAAATAGCCGCCTTCGTTGAGACCCTGCGGTTTCACCTCCTAGGCCGTAACCGCCTCGGTCGTTTCAGGGGTGGCACAGGATTCCTTTTCGCCACAGCCGCAACCGTTTGCCTCACCCTCATCAAATTCCTCCCAATCAGGGTCCAAACCCAGATCGCGAAGCATTTGCAAATCCTTCTCCACCGGCTGGTTCAACGTGGTGAGATAATTGCCCACCATCAACGCGCTGGCACCGGCTTGGAAGATCATGCATTGAAGATCACGGAGATTCACCGTGCGCCCGCCGGCGATCATGATTTCTTTCGTCGGCATGATGAAACGGAAGCAGGCAATGGTCTTGAGGATTTCCAGCGGCGGCAAAGGCTCCTGATTTTCCAGCGGCGTGCCCGGGATTGGATTGAGAATATTCACCGGCACCACGCTGGCGCCAACTTCGCGCAGTCTCAGCGCCAAGTCGCACCGATCCTCACGTGTCTCGCCCATGCCGATGATGCCACCCGAGCAAATCTTGATGCCGGCCTTCTTCAGGAAGCCGATAGTACGCAATCGATCCTCATAAGTATGGGTAGTGCAGTGTTCCGGAAAAAAACGCTCCGAGCTTTCGAGGTTGTGCCCATAACATTCAAGGCCGGCCTCCTTTAGGCGATTGGCTACTTCCTGATTCTCGATCAAACCCAAGGAAGCGTCGGGCCGGGTTTTGCCCTGCTTCTTCATTTCACTGATGCGATCACAAACCTCATCAAGCATCGGCCCCTCTTTTAGTCCACGCCACGCCGCCACAAGGCCGACGGCTGTCACACCATTGCGGTTGGCCTCTTCGCCCGCCTCCGCTACCGGCTCTGGATCCACAAATCCATATCGCGGCGACTCCGTTTGATAAGCCGCCGACTGCGCACAGAACGAACAATTCTCCGAGCACGCCCCCGCCTTCGCATTGACGATGGAACACAGGTGAATCTTGTTCCCTTTGAAATGCTCGCGAATGCGATTGCCCCAAGCGAGCAAGTCATGGATATCCGCTGAATCCTCAAGCCCAAACAGAAACAACGCCTCTTCGCGGTCAATCGCTCCACCGTCCAACACACGCCGCCCCAGCGCCTCAATGCGCCCCCGCACGCCGTCAATCACTACGTCGTTCATGGTTGACGAGCCTAAAGGGGTTGTTTCAGAGGGGCAAGCGTGAGTTGTTCTGGGTTGAGGTTGGAACCTTGCGACAGGTGGACGGTTTATAGTTTCGGTGGTGGCTGGGATTCAAGGGGGTTGGTCTTAAAATTTGTTGATTCGAGTTGGGTTTGCCAGTGGTCGATTAGTTGGAGGGCGGAGTGGTTGTCGAAGTTGTGAGGGGCGGGGTTGTAGGGTTGCAGGTTGACACGGGCGAGCTTGAGGAGCTTGGCGGCAGGGCGGAGGCGAGGCCCAGCGGCTGGGTAGGCGGGGTTTTCGTGCATCTTTAAGTGGACGAAAGCACCTGCGAGCTGGATGAGACCTTGATAGAAATTAGCTTCGTGGGCGTTGCGATCCTGAAGCCAGAGGTCCTCGAGAATGTCATGGGCCTCGTAGTATTCACCGGCATTGAAAGCCTCGAGCCAGCCGAGGAGGTGGGCAGGTTGGTCGCGGCCATGAAGGTGGGCGATGCGGGCGGAAATGGCCGAGGTTTTATGAGTCACGGGGTGAATTTATTGTGAGTAGCTGTAAATTGACATCCTTTTGGCTCGGGCCAAGTTTGATGCATGGCAAAGACTGGATTGGGCCGCGGGTTATGTGCGTTGTTGGGGGAGCAGGGGGTAGCGGCACCGGGTGTGGTAATGGATGCGCCGGGGGAACAGGTGCGTCGTGTGGCGCTGGGAGAGGTGCGACCGTGCCCGGTACAGCCTCGGAGGGATTTTGACCGGCTGGCGCTGGAGGAGTTGGCAAAGTCAATCGAGGCCAACGGGATTGTGCAGCCTTTGATTGCGAGGGAATCGGGTCAGGCACTGGAGTTAATTGCAGGGGAACGGCGTTGGCGGGCAGCCGAGATTGCTGGACTCAAGGAGGTGCCGGTGGTGGTGCGGGAAGCGAGCGACGCGCAGGTGCTCGAGATGGCGTTGATCGAAAACCTGCAGCGGGAGGACTTGAACCCGATTGAAGAGGCGCAAGGTTTTCAGAATCTGATCGACATTCACGGGTACACGCAGGAGCAGGCAGGAGAACGAGTGGGGCGCAGCCGTGCGTCGGTGGCCAATGCATTGCGTTTATTGAAGCTGGACGACGAGGTGCAGGGACATGTTCGGCAGGGTCGGTTATCGACTGGTCACGCGAAGGTGATCCTTGGTCTGGAGGACACGGCGTTGCAGCGCTTGGCGGCTGAGCGAGTTTTAAAGGAAGGGTTGAGTGTGCGGGCGACGGAACCGTTGGTCGCTGGCATGCAGAAGGGCGCGACGGACAAACCAGCGAAGCCCAATGGCTCGGCAACACAGGATGTGCATGTGGCGAGTCTGCAGAACAAGCTTACGGAACGGTTGGGGACAAAGGTGGCTTTGGGATATCGAAAAGGGAAGGGGATGGTGAAGATTCATTTTTACAGCGACGACGATCTAGAGCGAATCCTTGGCCTGCTGGGTGTGGATTCGGATTGATTCAGGCGACGGGTTTCGTTTTCATGGTGCTCGGCCATGTTGCTTCCTTTAAAATACTACGGCGACCCCGTGCTGCGCAAACGTGGTGAGCGGGTGGAGGACTTGTCGCCGGCAGTAGAACAGTTGATCGAGGACATGTTCGAGACAATGGCCGAGTACAATGGCATCGGCTTGGCGGCGCAGCAGGTGGGCGAGGCGTTGCAGTTGACGGTGCTGGACATTAGGCCGGTGGAGGATCGCCCATCGACGCTGAAGATCGGTGGGCGTGAAGAGGAGCCAGACTCGATCATGCCGCTGGTGCTGATCAATCCGGAGGTCAAGCCGCTTGCCGATGCGGTCCCGGGCGGGGAGGGTTGCCTGAGTTTTCCGGAGATGTCTGCTGAGATAGACCGCCCGGAGCGTGTGTCGGTGAAGGCAATGGATGGAGGGGGAGAGCCGTTGGAATTCGAGTGCGGCGGACTGCTAGCACGTGCGATACAGCACGAGACAGACCACCTCAACGGCATACTCTTCATTGATCGCATGGATCGAGCGACCAAGGCTGACCTACAAGAGCAGTTGGATGCCTTGCGTGCAAAAACGCTGGCGGCGCTGGCGTGATGCTCAAGGTCACCTTTACCCCGGCAGAGTTTGAGGCGTTGGCGCGAACCGACCTATCGCAGACCACCTGTGTAGTGTTTGATATCCTGCGTGCCACTTCCACCATGGTCACCGCCTTGGCCAATGGAGCTGAGCGCATTCGGCCCGTGGCGACAATCCAAGAAGCGCTGGAGCAAAAGGCAGGACACCCAGAGGCATTGCTGTGCGGTGAACGCCTTGGCCGCAGGATCACGGCCGAGCAAACGAAAGGCACGGATTTTGATCTCGGCAATTCGCCGCGAGAATACACTGCAGAAATTGTGACCGGCAAATCGTTGATCACTACCACCACCAATGGCACCCGCGCCTTGCGGGCCTGCCTTGGTGCTCAGGAGGTGTTGGTGAGCAGTTTCCTGAACCTGCAGGCCACCATTGATCAACTACGCAATAATCACCCGAAGCAATTGGTGTTGGTTTGCGGTGGCACACATGAGGAGGCAGCTTTTGAGGATGCATTGGCCGCCGGTGCCATTGCCGATGCGGTTTGGGATTTGTTTACTGAAAGGACCACCGAGGATTCCGCTCAGATTTCTCGCTCGCTGTGGCAAGCATATAGAGATTCATTAAATGACTCCATTCAACACGCTCTCAACGCCCGCCGCCTCTTGGCGGTGCCGGAATTGGCCGCGGACGTGGATTGCTGTCTTCAGATGAATACCATTGACCAAGTCGTCCGTCTCGACCCCCAAGGTTGGATTCGCTGAACCCAGGCATTCAGTCCTTGGGCTGGCCAAGAAGACGTGATTAATGGCGTCGCGACCGCTCTCAGTGGTTGCATTGAGGCCGTTGAAACCGGCGGTGTCGAGTAGCATGCGATAGCGTTCCTGGGAATAGTAGTGTGCCTGATAGCCAACATAGCGACCTGAGAGGGAGTAGCCGGCTGGGGTGAAACAATCAGTGACGAGTTTGCCGGCAGGTTTTAGGTTGGCTTTTAGCCAGCGCAAATGGTTGAGCGTAGCCGGTTTTGGAAACCAGCTTGAGAGGCCAACAAAGAGCGCCAGATCAAAAGGACCCTTGGCGGCGCAGGCATTGCGGAATCCGGGATCACTAAGGTCGCCTTGGCGGAATTCGAATGTGATGCCCAGCTTGNCGGCGCGTGTGCTTAGCTCGGAGGCGATCACGCCGTGTGGGTCGAGATCCGCAGCGATGAGTCTCACTTTTTTCATGAGTGCGGGCGAATGTNCGGCGATGTTTTCCAGCGGGCGGAAAATATCGTACGCAAATCCACTCGGGGCAGTGAATACAGTAACGCAATTTTGCGAACGTAATCTCGCTTCCAGTTCAGGCTCGATGTTTTCACTGAGTAATTGCAGTCGGTCATACACCGCGCGGTGCAGTGGATAGCCNTGAAAAATGGCTGTGCCCAACCCGGCACGTTCCGGATCGTTGTCATAAATCTCCTTCATTACGCCACCTGAATATCCTTCCTTGAGGAAACGTTGCCCGGGTTTGGAAATGGGGAAGAACGGTTCGCGCCAAGCGCCACTGAAAAAGCGCGGGATGAAGTAACTAAACAGGTAGCGTGGATTGAGTACTTTTTTCCAAATGCCGCCTTCAGCCAATTCGGTTTGAGTGGTGCCCAGTGGCCGGGAATCCTGGAGGTGCGCTTTCTGTTTTAGGATATGCGGCCGTAGGGCGATAAGCGCATCCTGCAAGGCTTCGCCGGGGCTTTTGCCGTTAACGTCGATGGTGATCACCGATTGTTCGCCTTTGACGCGCCGCATGGTTTCCAAGGCAATCTGGTATCGGCCGTGCGTCTGGGCGAGGTCATCTGCATTTTCGTGACGATCAATTTGTTGCCCTCGGTCATGAATGCGTTCCAGTGCCACCTTGGGATCTAGCTTGAGCAGAATCACCACATCCGGCAGCCAGACACTGTGCAGACCCAACGCCCGCGTGGCGCGATGCAGCCAGCGACCAGGGCGAAGATCGGGCATGCGTGCTGCGGTTTCCTCTGGAAGTGGCTGGCCATCCAACACGTAGTTGAGTACAGCTGCCAGATCATCGGGCGTAGGAGCAAAGGAATGTTCCCCTTCGCTGGCCGGATACAGATAATTAGCAGCGCGGCCCATGGTGGAAAGTAACGTGTTGCCATCACTCACCACGCAGTCGAGAGACCATTTGGAGGCCATGCGCCGCGCGGCGGCATCTTGCGCCATCATCTGCGGTACCTTCAGAAACGGGTAAACCCGACGATGATTGGTGAAGCGTTTGGCCCAGCGCTTAAGATGGGTGGAAATTCTGGCTGTGAAAGGGATGCCTTCCGGGGCGAAGCCGGTGGTCAGGTGATCTTCCTCGGGGCCATTCACCACGTAGGTCTCGCCTGCGCCACCCGCCTGTAGTTCGTACTCCGCTGCCAGCAACATCGGCAAGGAGGCGGCAAAGGTCGATTTTCCGCTGCCATCAATGCCGATGACGCTTACGTGTAGGGTTTGGTTTTCGCGTTTTTTCATGTTGTTCATTTCCTTTGGTCCTTCAGTTGAATCGAGGTTTAAAATTCTTACCTGGAATAAAAGGCATGGATCCGGCCATGCGCAGGGTCACTTGGGTTGCCTCCAGAGGATCTTCGTCTATAAAAAACGGCATGCGTTCGCCATCGGTCACGCGCAACGTCACTGGCCGCTCGCTGGTGACGCGAAAAATTTTGGCTTCCTTTGCCAAAGCGCGCGCTCGCGGCACAAGACCAAGAGCCTGTAGCCGGTTCCGGTACGGAATCAGGTGCAGTGAGAGGGCAGGGTCCTCCAAGGTTAGACCTGGCTCGAACGGTAGTGCGCCTAGCGGGAAATTCATCAGTGCTCCGGCAAGAATGCGGAAGGATTCCGTGTGCCCTCCTTGTTGCACCTCAATCTCTGGCAGCGTTTTTGGATTCCATGCTGCTCCACTGCACAAGCCGGCGAGGCAAAGGCCGTACTCTACATTCGTCAAACGCTCGATGCCTACGCTTCGGGCCGTGAACCGGTGCAGCCACGGGTGTTTCGAATGGTAATTTTCAAGTGCCTTGGGCACCCGACCAAACAGGCCGAAGCCGCCGAGAGTAGCCCCGTACACGGTAGTTGCTTGTTCATCCTTGTTGTTCAAATCACAGCCAATCACACAACAATTGGCGACGGCTTTGCGGAGTAATTGCGCGGCCAGTTCTTCCACGCCTGCAACCGGATCCTTGGCGATGCCCAGCTGGCGTGCGATTACATTACCTGAACCCATTCGCAAGGCACCGAGGCGCAGATTTTGGTTGGGCTTATCGACACCCACGCCCTCGATCACCGCCCGCAAGGTGCCTCCGCCACCGCCGGCGATAATGACAGAATCATTAGAGTGTCGTCGTGAAAAAGACCGCGCCGTATCTCGAATCGCGTCGTGCCCTTCNGNGCGCACTAGTTTGATNTTATTTTCACATCCGAGCCGATNCCNTAGGATTCCCGCAAGATTTCTACCAAGAGCAGGTGTGTTGCCCGTGCCGGCTGCAGTGTTGATGGCGAGTAGAATGTTCATGATCTTTCGCTGAACACACTCTACCGCCAGATTCGCCTGAGGCGTTAATCGATAAAAAAANAGCCGGTATTGACTGGCTCAATGAAGCTGCCCGGTGTGTTTTGGCNGTCAGTACGGGTGCTGGTTCCAGATTAACCGGAGTGACGGGGAGTAGNCCTCTGGATTTGCATCCAGTTGTTCCGTCAATTCTTGCGCGGAAAACCAGCGGCCTTCGTCTATTTCCTCGGGATTCAAGTCGAAGGGGCCCTCGGATTGGGTGCGGTAGACCCAGCAAAATTCCATGCCGGTGTCCTCGCAGGCGTCGAGTTTGAAGAGGGGCTCCAGCGGTTGCTCGACCAGCAGNCCGATTTCCTCCATCAGCTCGCGCTCGGCAGCGACGACATAGGTTTCACCGGCATCGACGTGTCCACTGCAGCTGCTGTCCCAAACGCCGGGGTTGTTGTCCTTGGTCATGGAGCGAAGCTGAAGGAAGACTTTGCCGGCGGCGTTGAAGNCGAGCACGTGCGCAGCGCGGTGGCGCAGGCCGCGTGCGTGAACGACACTGCGCGGNTCACGGCCGANCACCTCGTCGTGCTCGTTGACGACATCGAAGATGTCTTCAGTAATCATGCAACTCTTGGGTAAGCGCGACGAACTGTTCGAGGGTGACTTTCTCGGCGCGAATCTTGGGGTCCAGCTGAACGGTGTTCATGGCGGCATCCAGCCGGCCCTCGGGCCAGCCGCCTTTTAGGTTTTTGCGCATCATCTTGCGACGTTGGCTGAAGGCGCGTTTAACAACAGTGGTGAAAGGCTTGTGGAGGGCGTCGGGATANAGGGGTTCGGATCGGCGATCNAGCGTGAGGCAGGCGGAGTCCACGCGCGGCTCNGGAAAGAAACAGTGCGGGGAAATCTTAAACATGGCCTGCANCTCATAGCGGCAGCCGACGAGCAGGGTGAGCTTGCTGTAGTCGCGCGTGGCGGCGCGGGCGGCAAGACGCTGTCCAACTTCCCACTGAACGGTGATGACCAGCCGACGCGGGCCCTGCGGCATGGCGGCAAGATCGACAAGGAGCGGCGAGGCAACATTGTAGGGGAGATTGGAGACGAGCTTCCAGTCGGTCCAGTCAACGTCGCGATTGGTGAAATACCGAAGGGCGTCGGCATGGATGAGGCGCAGCTTGGGTTCGTTGGCAAAACGGTCGCGCAGGTGCGCGTGCAGGCGCTTGTCTTTCTCGATGGCNGTGAGCTCTCGGACTGACGCGAGCAGATGTTCGGTGAGTCCGCCGAGGCCGGGGCCAATCTCCAAAGCCTGATCATCGGGCTGCAGGTCAGCGGCTTGGGCAATGCGACGCAGGACGTTTTGGTCGTGCAGNAGNTTTTGCCCAAGCGCCTTGGAGAGGCGGACGGANTCCTCATCGAGTGTGCCACGGATTTCGCTGCGATTCATGACANCACTTTTCGCAGCGTCACCAGAGCGCTCTCGAGTTGTTTCTCTGTTATTGTAAACGGGGGGGTAAAGGCGATGANATTCCCGTGCTCGCCGGCAGGCAGGAGGATGTAGCCGCGCCGCAGCATCTCCTTCACGGCAGAATGCACACGTGGCCCNTCGCTTTCGTTGAAGGCCAACCCGGCCATCAGTCCGCAGCCGACATAACGNGCGNCGGGGATGGGATGGCGCTTGCACATTTTTTCAAATTTCTTCCCAAGCCGATTCACTTGGGTTACGAGTTTTCGCTCCTTCAATTCCCTGATTTGTGCCAATGCCATCGCGCAACCGACGGGGTGACCGAGAAAGGTGCTGGTGTGGATTGCTTCGCCATCGCTGGCCGGCCATGCACGATCCATCACCGTGGCTCGGCCNACGCAGGCGCTGAGGGGAAAGCCGTTGGTCAATGCTTTGCCGAGGCAAATGAGGTCNGGGAAAAAAGAACTGTGTTCGCACGCAAACCATTTTCCAGTACGCCCAAGACCGGTATAGATTTCATCGCAGATNAACAACGCGTCATGTTTCCTGCAAAGGACACTNAGTTCGCGTAACAATTCCGGAGGCGGAACGCGGATGCCCGCGCGACCTTGAATGGGCTCCACCAGCACGGCGCCGACGGGGTGTTTNTTGAACAACATTTGCAGGCTCGCTCGCGTTTGCTTGAGGGCCNTCTTGGTCTCCGGGAAGGAAATGAAATGACCAAACTTGCCGAGCTGTCTCTGAAAGGGCGCGCGGAACATCGGNCGATGCGTTNTGCTGAGGGTGCCGTAACCGAGGCCGTGGTAAGCNCCATCNAAAGCAATCACGCCGGGCTTGCCGGTGGCGAGGTGGGCGGTCTTTAGCGCGGCCTCCACGGCCTCAAAACCGGAGTTGCAAAAGATGGTCTTGGCATGACGCGGAGGCATCTCGTGCGGGTGGGNGTGCTTTTGAGTGTTGCGGAATTCCGTGCGTGCCCAGCGCTCGTAAGTAATCTTGGACAACGCCTGCGCCAATTGGCCCTTGAGCGCGTGCGGATGCACATCACCCATGGCGTGCGGCAACTGCTCCATCTGCTTTTGTGCTGCCTTGGTAACACGCGGGTTTGCGTGACCGGTGGCGGCGACGGCGAATGCGCCGGTAAGGTCCAAATACTTTTTGCCGTCAGCATCCCAAACGTGCACGCCCTTGGCGCGTTCCCAAACAATCGGCCACGAGCCATCGCTGGCAAGGTGCGTGACGTTTCGGCTTTCGTATTGTTGCAGTAGCTTGAGGTGTGGATTCATCGCGCGAAGACACCAAATCAGACGCCCTTTTTATCGGAAGGCCAAATGTGTTTGTGTTGCTGAAGCTGGAATCGTACGGGAAGGCGATCTCGGATGACGGCCTCGGCCAACTCGCGGCGNGTGATGGGGGTGTGACCGGNGGGGATGGGTTTNAGGGAGGGGTCCTTTTGNTCNTCGGNAAGAGGCGCAGCCCAAGAGAAAAGAACAGGGCAAGCACCGTTGATTCGATGCAGTTGTGACTTGGCCCAAGTGTAATCATCGTGGGTGGCGATGACTGCCTTGATTTCGTCAGAGGGGCGAAGGTCTTGAAAATTGGCCCAATGGTTTCGCTCGTGCTCGCCGCTGGCGGGGCATTTTAAATCGATGATACGATGGACGCGGGGATCGAGGCCGGTCAGGTCATGGGCGCCACTGGTCTCCAGAAGGACGGTATAGCCGTCATCGCACAGGCCAGCCATGAGAGCGGGGGTTTCCTTTTGCAACATCGGCTCACCGCCGGTGATTTCCACTAGGGGCGGCCCGGGATAACCCTCTGCCTGCTTTTCGATCTCACCCCTTATTTCCTCAAGCGCCATTTGATTACCGCCATTGAACGCATAGGCGGTGTCGCACCACGAACAGCGAAGATCACAACCGGTAAGCCGCACGAAAACACACGGCAAACCGGCAAAGGTGCTTTCACCCTGCAGGCTGAGATAAATTTCGCTGACGACCAAGGTGCCGGCCACGCGGGGATTATAGCGCAAATCCATGACGCAGGACAGACTTGCAGATGCGGCGGGACGAATTACAATGCCCGCGTGAAGCTTTCAGTGAAAAGCGACTATGCTGCGAGAGCAGTGCTGGAGTTGGCGGCGCGACCAGGGGANGGGCGCGCCCACAAGGCCGATGACTTGGCGGAGGTAGTGGGGACGTCTGCGAATTATTTGGTGCAGATCTTGATTGAGTTGAAAGGGGCGGGTCTTGTGAAGAGCGTGNGGGGCAAGCAGGGGGGCTACCGGCTGGCAATGGCACCAGCAGAGATCACGCTTGGCAGTGTGATGCGAGCGGTGGACGGGGAGGTGTTTGACCCGCCGGCACTGGGAGACGGGACTTGTTCGGCTGTGCTGCGGGCGGCGTGGGATAACCTGCGAGGCGAGGTGAATGCGGCGGCGGACGCGGTTACGTTCGAGGAATTGCTTGAGGCCCGCGGGCGCGAGCAGGAGATGTATTACATCTAGCCGCTGTTTTTTATTTCAACTCGGTAGTTTTGCCCGACGCGGGCTTCATCCGGTGGTCGGTGGGGTTTTCCGTACACTTGCGCACGTGGAANCGAACGTTGGAGATAGGAAACATTTTGCCGCAATAAGGACACTTTTCCTCGCCACCACTGCAGGCGGTCCAACCGACCCCGCCGATGATCGCCATGCAAACCATCAGGATGCTTCTGCGTATTACATTGCTCATGTCCAATTCCTCCTACTGAGAATATAGCAGAAAATGAGACCGGGGAACAGGGGAATCTGGTTAGTCTTTCTTTTCCTCCTCTTTCGGCGAGTCGGGTGCGGGGGCCTCCGGCTTGTCGGCCTTGCCGGCGGAGGGGGCCTTTTCCGAGAGGTATTCCTTGATGGTCTTGGCTTCGCTGGTCGGGATTTTACAGGCGTTGCCACTGCAGACGTAGGCCAGTGCGCCGTCTTNGTCGGATTTTTGCTCGCGGGCAAAAGCNTCCACAGGACCGGTGTTGCCAAGCACGACCTTNTTGGGCTGGTAAACCTGATGGACGGCGTGGACGAGCTTGGCGGTGTCTACCGCACCTGGCTTGCCGGCGATAACGGCGCGCCATGGCTTGTTCATCCACATGTCGAGTGCCTTGAGCATGTAGGGCATCGCGCCGGGGGCAACGTCGAGAACCTTGGCGTAAAGGCGCAGGGTTTTCTCAGCCTTCTCAGCAAAGTCATCGCGGCCGGTCATGGCGGAAAGCTTGAGNAACGCAACNGCGCCGACGGAGTTGCCGGAGGGTTCAGCGCTATCGCTATCTTCCTTTAGCCGGACAATGGCGAGGGTCTTGCCGCTGTCCTGCCAGAAACCACCGGCCTTGTCGTCGTAGAAACGGTCGATCATTCCCTCGGCTAGGGAGATGGCGAAGGCGAGGTGCTCGGGATCCAGCGTGGCCTCGTAGAGGTGGATGGTACCTTCGAGTTGGAAGGCGTAGGCCTTGAGCAGTTCCACGTCGTCGCGCTCACCCTCACTCCAGCGGTGGTGCAGACGCTTGGCCTTGGCGTCCCAGAGTTCGCCCTTGATGAAGGAGTGGTTCTTCAATGCCGCCTTCAAGTATTTCTCATCGCCTAACACGGCATACGCGCGGGCGACAGCGCCGAGGAGTAGTCCGTTCCAGCTGGAGAGTACCTTGTTGTCCAGACCAGGCCGCACGCGGGTGTTGCGTTGTTTGGTGATCTTGGCGTTGGCGCTGTCCAGCAGCTTGGCCTCGGCATCCGTGAGCTTGGGGTCGACGATGCTTAGCACGTTCAAGTTCTTGAGTGGTTTGGGATGGCTGTGGTCCTCAAAATTGCCGGCGCGTGTGATTCCATAGTAGCGGACGACCACGGCGGCTTCCTCCTTAGTTAACAGTTCATCCAGTTCCTTCTTGGTCCAGCAGTAGAATTTGCCCTCGTGNCCCTCGCTGTCTGCGTCCTCAGCGGAATACCAGCCCCCGTCCTTGTGGGTCATGTCGCGCTCGATGTAGCTGAGGATGCCATNNACAACGTCCGCGTATTTCTTGTCGCCACTGACAAGGTAGGCGTCCAAGTAGAGATGCACTAACTGTGCGTTGTCGTAGAGCATCTTCTCGAAATGCGGCACCAGCCATTCACGGTCCACCGCATAGCGGGCGAAGCCGCCGCCAATGTGGTCGTAGATGCCACCGGCAGCCATTTTGTCGCAGGTGAAGAGTACCATCTTGATGGCCTCCTGATCGTCTTCACGCACGGCTTGTTGCAGGATAAAGCGCGGGTCGGAAGGTGAGGGGAACTTGGGTTCCAGCCTCTGGCCAAAGCCGCCGTGCAATGGGTCATGCCCACTCTTGAGTTCCTTGAGCGCCTGGGTTGGGATGTCTTGGGTCAGGAGTGTGTCGGGCTTCAGGTAATTTGCGCGTCGTTGCAGTTCCTCGGTGATCTCGCCAGCGTTCTTCTCGATGGCCTCGCGGTTTTTCGACCACTGCTCGTGCACCAGCTCAAGAATCTGCGGAAAGGTGCGCGCGCCCGGGTTGCGCGGATGAGGTTTGTCCGGCCAGTACGTGCCTCCGAAGAATGGCTTGCCTTCTGCCGTCATGAAGATTGACATCGGCCAACCACCGTTGGTGCGAATGATCTCGTTGATGAATTTCATGTAGATGCGGTCAATGTCCGGGCGTTCCTCGCGGTCGATTTTGACGCAAATGAAATGCTTGTTCATGTACTCCGCGATCTTCTCGTTCTCAAACGATTCCCGTTCCATTACGTGGCACCAGTGGCAGGTTGAGTAGCCGCTGGAGAGGAAAATCGGTTTACCCGCCTTTTTGGCCTTCTCAAACGCCTCCTTGCCCCAAGGATACCAGTCGACCGGATTGTGTGCGTGCTGGCGCAGGTAGGGCGATTTCTCCTTGGCAAGGCGGTTGGTAAATTTGTGTTTGCCGGTCTGCACTTTAGGTTTCTTTCCATCAGGCTTTGGTTGATCCTTGGATTTTTCCACCGGCTCTGGTTGATCCTTGGACTTTACCTCGCCGACCTTGTCTTTGTTTTGCAATGCGGTATTCTTGTTGGGTGTTGAAGTGGCCTCGGTGCAGCCCGACCATCCCAGGCAGAAAATCACCAGTGCTACTGCGGTACGTGGAAACGTCATGCTCGCAGCATAGCGGAAAACCCGTTTACGAGCAAGGTGGATTGGGTTGGTGAACTGCGAAGAACCTGCACTTGCCATTGGCGCGGTCGCGCGGCAGTTTGCGCGCGTGGCGTCCAACGCATTTATTACTGGAATAACCGGACAGGACGGCTCCTACCTCAGTGAGTTCCTGCTGGAGAAGGGCTACCACGTGCACGGCCTTGTGCGGCGCGCTTCCACTGACAATCTCCAGCGAATTCGTCACCTGCTCGATCACGAGCGGTTGACTCTTCATCACGGCGACCTCACCGATGGCGGAGGCCTTACCCGGCTAGTGGCCGAACTCAAGCCCGATGAGGTCTATAACCTCGCTGCGCAAAGTCACGTGAAGATCAGCTTCGACACACCCGATTACACAACCGATGTCACCGCCGTCGGCGCCGTGCGGTTGCTGGAGGCCATTCGGTCGGCGGGTGTGAAAACTCGATACTATCAGGCCTCCTCCAGCGAGATGTTCGGCAAAGTGCGTGAGACACCGCAAGTGGAGACCACCCCGTTTCATCCCCGCAGTCCTTATGCCTGCGCCAAGCTTTTTGCCCACTGGATAACTATCAACTTCCGAGAGGCATATGGGCAGTTCGGCTGTAGTGGCATTCTGTTTAATCACGAGTCGCCGCGCCGTGGGGAGACCTTTGTCACTCGCAAGGTCTCGATGGCTGTTGCGCGTATCAAGTTGGGCCTGCAGGACAAACTGGCGCTCGGTAATCTCGACGCGAAGCGAGACTGGGGTTACGCCAAGGAATACGTCGAGGCCATGTGGCTAATGCTGCAACAGGACGAACCGGACGACTTCGTGATCGCCACCGGCGAAACTCACACTGTGCGCGAACTGGCGCAAGTGGCCTTCGACCACGTGGGGCTGGATTGGGAGCAATACACCGAGGTCGATCCAACCTACTATCGCCCTGCCGAGGTTGACATGCTGCTGGGCGATCCGGGCAAAGCCAAGCGCGTGTTGGGCTGGGAACCGGCCACCAAGTTTGAGGGTCTCGTGCGGCTGATGGTGGATGAGGATTTAAAGTTGCTCGGGAGCTGACATGGTGCGGGCGTTCATCACCGGCATCACAGGCCAGGATGGCAGCTATCTCGTCGAGCATTTGTTGCATCGGAAGTACGAGGTGCACGGATTCGTGCGACCCGGCACGGACATCACCCATACACATCTGGCCGACCATGCCAATGACATCGGCTTTCACGAAGGTGACCTGACTGATCGCGACGCATTGGAACGCGCCGTGTCCACCATTGCACCGGACGAGGTCTATCACTTAGCTGCACAAAGCCACGTGGGTCACAGTTTTGAGGCTGCGGAGGAAACGTTGGCCTTGAACGGGATGGCTACCGTTAGTCTGCTGGAAATAATCCGCCTCGCCTGTCCCAAGGCGCGTTTTCTCAATGCCGCATCCAGCGAGATTTTTGGCCGACCAGAGACAACGCCGCAGGATGAAACCACTCCTTTGGCTCCGGTTAACCCGTACGGTTGTGCCAAGGCACTGGGCACACAAATGACCCGGCTATACCGCGAGGCACACGGTATGTTCATGGTGAATGCCATCCTCTACAACCATGAGTCGCCACGTCGCCCAGAGAGGTTTGTGCCGCAGAAGATTTGTCGTGCCGCCGCTGCGATCAAACTCGGCCAACAAAAGGAACTTCGGCTGGGTGACCTGTCTGCCGAACGTGACTGGAGTGACGCGCGTGACATCGTCCGCGGCCTGTGGTTGGCACTGCAGCATCATCGGCCCGACGATTTTATCTTTGCCAGTGGCGAAGCCCATACCGTGCAGGAGATTGTGGAGATTGCCTTCGAGACGGTGGACATCGACTGGAAAAAACATGTCAAGCGCGACCAGTCTCTCCTACGCCCCGCCGAGCCCAACCGGCTTGTTGGCAACCCTCGTCACGCTCGGAATTTGCTGGACTGGCAACCGGAAACCGATTTTCGACAACTCATTATCGGCCTTACACACGCCGCGCTGCGGGAATTGAATTGCTGAAAAAAGAAGCAGCCGGCTGGGGGACCGGCTGCTTGGGGCACCAGACCGGGTTGCGGGGATCAGGGGTCCGGCCTGGCAAACTTTGGGTTCGGGCGGCGAACAATATGGTTTTTTGCCTCCACGTCAACCCCCTTTTTTGTCGTTGCCGCGGGAGGCACGGTTGGTACGATCTCGCCGCACCAAATTGACCATGAAAAACACGATTTTTGTCTTCGTTTCGTTTCTCACGATTTCCACGTTTGCCGCCAAGCCCGGTGCCTTTACCGATCCAGCCAAGGCCGGTCCGGAATATCAGATTCAAGGCGAATATGCCGCCAAAGGCTACGGCGCACAGGTTATCGCGCTGGGTGATGGCAAATTTCGCGCAGTGCTTCATCAGGGCGGTTTGCCCGGTGATGGATGGGACAAGAAAAAGAAAACTGAAATCAACGGGCAAACGACTACTGGCGGCGCCGCCTTCGAGGGTGGTGGCTGGAAAGGCAGCCTTACTGACAAGGCGCTGACCTTGACTGGCGCAAATGGCGACGCCGTTAAATTGGAGAAGGTCACGCGCAAAAGCCCCACCTTGGGCATGAAGCCGCCAAAAGGTGCGGTGGTATTGTTTGATGGCAAGAGCGCCAAAAATTTCAAGCCCGGCAAGATCACCGAGGACGGCCTCTTGATGCAGGGTGCCAACAGCGTTGCGCGTTTTCAGGATCACACGCTTCACATCGAGTTCCGCCTGCCTTTCCAGCCCAAGGCGCGCGGACAGGGTCGTGGCAACAGTGGTTGTTATTTACAGGCTCGCTTTGAGGTGCAGATGCTCGACTCTTTCGGTCTCAAGGGCAACCACAACGAGTGTGGCGGCATCTACAGCATTAAGCCGCCCGATGTGAACATGTGCTTCCCGCCGCTCTCGTGGCAAACCTACGACGTGGAATTTACCGCCGCCAAGTATGACGGAAAAAAGAAGATCGCCAATGCTCGCATGACCGTTCGCCATAACGGCGTCGTCATCCACGATAATGTCGAACTTCCCCGGCGCACCACTGCCAGCCCACTTCCCGACGGCCCCGACCCGGGTTTTCTGCATCTGCAAAACCATGGCAACCCAGTTCGCTATCGAAATATCTGGGTCGTGGAGAAGAAGTAGTTGCGAGGCGAGAATTGAGGGTTGAGGCAATTCCTCCGCCTCCTTTGTGCTTGATTTATTCACAATTTGTGAATAAGTTCAGGCATCCATGAAGCCACTGCAAGGAGGTGTTGCTGTCGTGTCGCTGGTTATTTTTATGACTGGCGGATGTTCCGGATTGCCCACGCTGGGCCCCGAAAAGAATTTCGTCAACGTGCCGCCGGCCAATGTGTACACGCAGGAAGGTGCGTCGAAAACTTTCACGGGCGTGATCACCCGCAATTATCCCTCGGGTGAAAAATACTGCGAGTTTCGTTATGTGAATGGGTTGCTCAGCGGACCATCAATGATCTTTTATCCAACCGGGGGGAAATGGTGGACCATGTTATACAAAGATGGGGTAAAAGAGGGGCGCTGGGAGATTTTCAGAGAGAATGGATACCGAGCCACGGAAATCATTTTCCGTAACGGCGAAAAAGTCAGCATGGCCCAATGGAACGAGGATGGAGATTTGGTGGTGGCAGAAAGATTCCGCTAATTTGAGTCAAGGCCCTGCCGTCTCCCGCGGGCGGGCGGGACCGGGCACAGTAAACTCTTCTATCACCGGTGCGGCATCAAATTCCTCGGCCATTCGCTGTGCGCGCAGCAGTTCGTTGGGTTTCAATTTTGTCTCCACATCCTCACGCAGCTTGGCTACACCTTGATGACCGAACTGCTCGGCTAAAGCCAGCCATTTGTGTGCCCGCACCAAGTCCATTGGCACTCCCACGGCATTGTAATAAAACAGGCCGAGATTCAACTGCGCCACCGTCAGGCCTTGTTCCGCCGCAGCACGATTCCATTTGGCAGCAGCAGCATCGTTTTGCTCCACCCCTTTGCCGGTTTCGTACAACCACGCTAAGGAGGCTTGAGCGTAGGCGTTGCCCTTCTCGGAGGCCTGCCTGTACCACTCGTAAGCCATCACCCAGTCCTGCTTCACGCCGCGCCCGTCGCGGTAAGCCACGGCCACGTTGTGCATGGCCATAGCATGACCGGCCTTCGCGCCTTCCATGTATAGTCGAAAGGCCTGTGGGTGATCGACCGGCACGCCACTACCCTGGTCAAACATCATGCCCAAGTTCACCCACGCCTGCACAACGCCCTCGCGAGCGGCCTGATGGTAATACTGCACCGCTGCCTGACCATTGCTTTTCACACCCAAGCCAAACTCGTACATCACTCCAAGATTGTGTAGCGCATGCGGGTTTTTCCGTTGAGCAGCACGGCGGAAAAGTCGCAGGGCCTCGGTCAAGTTGCGCTTGGCCCCGCGGCCGTCACGCAGCAGGCAGCCCAGATTGTTTTGTGCAAAGGCATGACCGGGCATATAGCCCTTCTCATCCATGTCACGCCGGGGCATAGCAGCCTGCTTGTACAATCGCAC